>JAFIEN010000050.1 GCA_020832515.1 Rubellimicrobium sp.
CCCGACATCAGGTCCAGCGCCCGGGCGCGCCTTCCGAGCCGAATGAACCCGGCGATTCAGACCATCATCAGGAAGCACGCCATGCACCGAGCAACCCGGTGATCTCTGCCACCCGAGCAACGAGTGCGCTGGCATCACCCCGCGTCTCGACATTCAGCCGAAGCAGCGGCTCGGTGTTCGATGACCGGAGGTTGAGACGCCACTCGTCAAAGGTCAGCGACAGCCCGTCAAGACGGTCAACCGCGACGGCTTTGGGTGCCAGCACATCCTCGACAAGGGCCAATGCGGCTGCGACATCCGTTACGGCGAAGTTGATCTCGCCTGATGACGGAAACTCTACGCGCATCGCGGCGACCAGATCGGCAAGCGGGTGGCCCGTGCGACCCATCAGTTCTGCGACCAGAAGCCATGGGATCATCCCGCTGTCGCAGGCCACGAAGTCGCGGAAATAGTGATGCGCACTCATTTCGCCGCCATAGACTGCACCGGTCTGGCGCAGCGCCTGCTTCAGGAAGGCATGGCCGGTGCGGGACACCTGCGCCTTGCCGCCGGCCGCAGCAACGATGGCCTCGGTGTTCCAGACGACGCGCGGGTCGTGGATGATGGTTGCGCCCGGTTCCTTGGCCAGGAACACCTGCGCCAGCAGCCCGACGATATACTCGCCCGGGACGAAACACCCTGCCTGATCGAACAGGAAACAGCGGTCGAAGTCACCATCCCAGGCCACCCCGAAATCGGCCCCTGCCTCGACAACGGCGCGGGCGGTAGCAGGCTGGTTCTCTGGCAGGAGCGGGTTGGGAATGCCGTTCGGGAAGGTGCCGTCGGGGTCATGATGCATCCTTACAAAGCGCAAGGGTGCGCCGCGCCGATCAAGCTCTGCGGCAAGTGCGTCGAAGGTTGGCCCCGCCGCTCCGTTGCCGGCATTCACCAGCACGGTCATCGGGCGCAACACGCTTGCGTCGACCATCGACAGCACCCGTTCGACATAGGCCGCGCGGGCGCCATGCGCCGGGGACACAAGGCCGCCGTCCCGCCGATCGGCAAAGGCTCCGCTCTCGGCCAGAGCCCGGATCGCCGCCATGTCGGTCGCGGGGTCAAGCGGGGCCGAGCCGGCCTTGACCATCTTCATGCCGTTCCAGTCCATCGGATTGTGCGAGGCCGTCACCTGGATCCCGCCGCAGGTCGCGAAATGGGTCGTGGCGAAATACATCTCTTCGGTGCCGCACAGGCCCAGATCGACAACCTCGACACCCGCCGCCATCAGCCCGTCAGCCACGGCTGCGGCCAGCGCCTCGGAAGACGCGCGGCAGTCGCGCCCCAGCACCACGCGGCGCGCGCCCAGCACTTGCGCAAAGGCACGACCTATGCGGCATGCGATGGCCTCGTTCAGTTCGATCCCAAGACGACCACGGATGTCGTAGGCCTTGAAGCAGGCAAGAGGGGGGCTGGGCACGGGCTTCTGGCAGGTCATGGCGAATTCTCCGGTTATGGCGTTGCTGGACTTTTGATTGCGACGGACGGTCGCGATCGCAAAGCCCCGCAGCCGGACAGAGCAATGCGCTGAGGGATGGTCGCCCTATCCGTTTGGCGACGTGGTGGGGCAGAAGTCCCCGTCAGCCCTCCAGCCGCGTCGTAGCAACACAGTGCACAGCCATGGCAATGCTGGAGGCAGCAAATCGAGGCTTGTCCGAAAAGGCATCATCATGGTCCAGATCACGCCCGTTCTTCTTTGCGGTGGCTCCGGCACGCGGCTGTGGCCGCTGTCGCGCAAGGCCTGCCCCAAGCAATTCACCCGGCTGACAGGCCACCAGACGCTGTTCCAGGCAACGCTTGAGCGTCTGTCCGGTCCGGGGTGGTCGGCGCCGATGATCGTGACGGCTGCCTCCTGTCTTGGGCTCGTTCGGGATCAGGCAGACGCTGCAGGGCTTCGCCCGGGGCGTATCCTTGTCGAACCCTCGGCGCGCAACACCGCCCCTGCCATTCTTGCCGCGGCGTTGGAGCTGGCGCAAACCGATGCGGATGCACTGATGCTTGTGGCCCCGTCGGATCATGCGATCCCGGATGCGGCAGCCTTTCGTGCGACGGTTTCCGCAGGGATCGGCGCGGCGCAAGAGGGAATGATCGTGACTTTCGGCATCCAGCCCACGCGTCCTGAAACCGGCTATGGTTGGCTTGAAATGACCGAGGTCTCGCAGAGCGACGCCCTTCGCCCATTGGCCTTGCGGCGGTTCGTCGAGAAGCCGGCCCTGCAGCAGGCCGAGGCGATGCTGGCCGCCGGGCGCTATCTGTGGAACGCGGGCATCTTTCTGGCCACGGCGCGGACGATGATCGATGCCTTTGCAGCGCATGCGCCCGGTCTGTTCGCGCCGGTGCGTGCGGCGTTGAGCGATGCCCGGCCAGGTCGGGGCGCCCACCATCTTGCCGCCGGGCCCTGGGCGCTGGCCGAAGATATCTCTGTCGATTACGCGGTCATGGAACGCGCCGCCAACCTCTGTGTCGTCCCCTTCGCCGCCGGATGGTCCGACCTTGGTGACTGGGATGCGATCTGGCGCGAGGAACAGCGGGACGAGGCGGGTCTGGTGACCTGCGGTTCGGTCACCGCCATGGGCTGCACCGACAGCCTGCTGCGGTCCGAGGTCGCGGGGGTCGAGCTTGTCGCAATCGGGCTGACCGATACGGTCGTTGTTGCCATGGGGGATGTGATCCTTGTTGCCGACCGATCGCGCGTGCAAGAGGTGAAGGACGCCGTCGCCCGGCTCAAGGCCCGGGGCGTCTATCACGCCGAGGCTTTCGCGCCCCGGCCCGATTTCGACGAAGCCGGTTCCCCTGCCCCAAATGCCATCGCCGCAGAATAGCACGCCACCGACCGCAGCAAGACCCCGGCGAGACGGCACACGACCCCGCGCCTGCATGACCTGTTGCCAAGCCGCCGCTTCGGGAGAAACGGAACATGGTGCCAGCCAACTCGATGGGGGCGGCGCCAAACCAGCCCGCAGTTCCCCGTGTCCGCGCCGCGCCCGTCTGCGCGGGCCGGTCGAACCGACGATCGCCAGGAAAGCCGTGGAATTCTGAGCGATGTCCGGGTTTCACCACAAAGACTGCATATTCAAGTCGTCATTCCCCCGCATGACAAGAGTATGAAACGGTCGGCGCATCCTTTGCGGTGCGTGCGAAGCAGAGGCCCGCAAGGACACCTCTCTTCCCCCTCCGGTTCTGGTCTTGACGTTCTGTCTTGTCCCCTGCCCGCGATGCCACGATCCAAGGATCATGCGTATCAATGTCAGGGGCCAGGAAAGGACCAAAAGGTCGAAGACAGGATTGCCAAATGTGCCACAAGCATGCGTGCGACGAAAGGACACCCGAACCACACCCCAAGGTGTAGACAAGTGATCCCCAGGTCTGCCCGCGCGCCCTCAGGCATCGAAAGGCAGTTCTGAACGGAACGAAAAGCCAAGGCCCAGGCCTTCGCCGATGCAGATCAAGCCCCAAGGGCATGTGACACATCGGTGAAGTTCTCAGGACCCGCTTTGCCAAAAGGTGGACCCGTCACATGACGTGTCTGGACCGGACCTCGACCCCAATGGCCACCGCAAGAAGGTGACCAGGCAAGGAAACGAGAAAGGACCAGACACGAAAGAGGCGGCAAAACCCCAGTAACAAGGCCCCTGAGCCCTTCGCCGATGCAGACCATGACCCACCAAGGCCATGATCTGTTGAAACGAAGGCCCAAGCCAAAGCGAAACGTGCCAAGTAGGAACTGCCTCAGGTGCCCAAAGGTACGACGCAGACCCAAGGATCACCCGAACACCCCGCAAGGCGTGATGAAGGTGCACCCAAGTCAGCGCGTATGCACAAGGTGTGAAAGGCAATCCGGTCCAGGACCTTCGGTCTGTCCAAAGCCCCTGACGGCGATGCTCATGATCCGAGGATCATCGGCACTGCAGGCAGGGACAAGGCAGAACCGAGAGATCGGAAGCGGAGACAAGGGAAGAGAGGGGCGCCCGGCGGGCCTCCATCTTTTCGGGGTTTCGGTTCAGAGGCTCAGGTCAGGGAGGACCAGGAAACCTGCCGGTCATGCCGCAGGATGGTCATGCCGCAGGATGGTCACGCGGCAAGACGGGCTGGCACAAGACGGGCAGACATCAGGTCGAAATCATCCGCGAAGGCGGCAGCCAGAACCGGTGCATTGCGCCACAGGATCCGGTGTTCGGAATGGCGGGTGGTCGCATCTTCGGTCATGTTGGCGGTGCCGGACAGGACCATGCCGGTCTCGGGGCAGCAGAGGTATTTCTGATGCATCCGGCGGCGTGTCGTCTGCACCGACAACGGCAGTCCCTCGCGCCTGGCGAAGCTGGCAATGGCGGCGGCGGTGCGCGCGCCGATGGTGCCATCGAGGATGAACGCCACCTGCACCCCGCGCCGGGCGGCGTCGATCAGGGCGCCGAACTCTGGCACGCGGGGCGACAGGGCATACATTGCCACCACCAGGCGTGCACCCGTCGGCACGGACCGGATCGCCTCCAGTGCCAGCGTGTTCAGCGTCAGCGGTGCGGGACGGCGCAAACCCGCGGGCCTCAAAAGATCAATCGCGCGACGGTCGTTCATGGCGGCATGGCCTGCAGCTGCGTCATCATCGACCGGACGACTGCCGGAAAAGGCAGTGATCACCGCACCGTCCTCCAGACAGCGCGGCGGCACGACGCGTGTCGTTTGAGCCCCCGCCAACCCCAGCACATCGGACAAGAGACGGGGATCGCGCAGATCGCGACCCAGACCGGCCTCGGTCTTGAGCCGGGCCATGATGTGACGGGTGCGGTCGGTGCTGCCGGTCAGCCCATGATCTGACCAAAGCGCGGCAAATTCGGCCTCCATCGGGCCAAGGATTGCCGGATCATCTGTCATGATCAGGTTTTCATAGGCTTGCTGGCCCCGCGCCGTCCAGTTGTAGCTTCCAAGCGCCATAACCGCAGGCACACCGTCCAGCCGGATCAACAGCGTCTTGTGGTGCAGCATTCCCCGGCTTGCCCCATAGCTGTAGCACAAGCGACCCGCCGTATCGCGCATATAGGGCGCATCCAGCTTGAACTTGATGAACAGGTTGCGCAGGCCTGCGGCGGCCATGCCTTCCAGAACCGTCGGGGCGTTGCGCGCACTTTGGCTCCAGTCTGCGATGATCCGCAGGGTGACGGCAGGCAGATCGCGGCACAGTGCCAGCAGGGCTGTCGCAATACGGGCATCGGTAAAGGCGAAACACATCACCTCAACCTCGACCTTTATCCCGGCCGCGGCACAGTTTCTTGCCCGCGCGATCAGGTCAAGGATTGACGTGGGCAAGGCAGCGCCCCCGTGCAACGAGGTGAATACCACCCGGGTCATGCGGCCCGGACCTTTGCCACTGGCGCCGGGCTTTCCAATGCGGCCCGGGGCAGCGTGGCAAGTTGTTGCATGGATAGAAGCGGGCGGGCAGGCGGACCATAGGCCGTCCGCGGGTCATCGATCAGACCGGGGATCAGCGCGCAAATCGTTGCACGGTCGGCAGGCAACAGCGAGGACAGCGCAAAACCACGCGGCAGGAATGACTCGGCGGGAAGCCCGTTGGCCAGCACGATCGCGTGCCGGGGCAGCAGCAGCTGCAGATACTCGACCGAAGTGCAGGCCGTTTCCGGCGAGATGCCCGGCTGGCCGCAAAGCCCCTTTGCCTTGGCAAGGCCCCCGGCGGCAAAGCGTTTGGCCTGTGGCCCGACCACCAGCAGTCGGTGCTGCGGCGATACCAGCAGATCGGCTTCGGGCAGACCAGACCCCATGGCACCGGCGGCGATGCGCACCGGTTGGTGCCGGTGGTTGCCGTGACCAAAGACCGTTTGCTGCCGCCCAACCCACAGTAGCGGCTGTGGCCCGTGATCCAGCGTCAGCACCAGATCACCGGCCCGCAGCAACTCGACAAGCACGTTGCCGTGCGGCGTCGCAATGCGCGTGCCCGCAGCAAAGCAGACCGGCGAAGGCGGTAGAATGAAATGATCTTCGTTCAGGTCATCGAGGGAAAGCCCCTCGAACCGCAGGGTGGACCCGTCATCAAGCGTCAAGAGCGCCGTGCCGTCGGTATCTGCGCCCAGCCTGTCCTGGACATCGGCCCAGGTTTCCACCCCGCCCGAGGTCAGGTTGACCCGATCCTCGGTGATGTCGAAATCCATGATGACGTCATGACCATAGCCATCGCGAAACACGAACGTGTCAGCGCCGCTTCCCCCCCAAAGCGTGTCATCGCCCGCGCCGCCATCGAGGAGGTCATCGCCCGCACCCCCGGCCAGCATATCGTCACCGTCACCGCCATAAAGCAAGTCGTCGCCGCCATGACCATACAGGCTGTCATCACCTTCCAGACCGTGGATTTCATCCGGGTCGGCCGAGCCGTCAATGACATCATGTCCTGAAGTGCCGATAACTGGCATGAACGCTGACCTTTACTTTCGACACACACTGTTTCTTCTTGGCCGAGGAATGGTGCTCTGAAGTGCAGAAACCAAGGTGATTTCATGGCAAAAGGGTCAGTCCGCCCAAAGGCAAATCTCGAAAGATCAAGATGAAAGAGCCGCAGTCAGATACCGGGCCAAAGCCGGTTTGCAACTTTCGTGCCTTTCCCGCTGCAGGGTCGGTGCTGGAGGCGCGAAGCGAGAAAGCGGCCGCGGATCTGGCTGCAATGACAGAGGACAAGCGGTTGGTGCTGCTTTGCGACAGTCGGCCCTTGCATCTGGCGTTGTTCACCGGCCTCGCCCCCGCCGACTGGCCCGATGCGGCCGGCACCTGGCGCGGATCGCCCGGTTCTTCTGTTGTTGACGCCCCCCGCGCTGTCTTTCTGGCGCGCAGGCTGCCGGGCTTGCGGGCGCGTGATCTCTGTTTGCCTGCCGCCGAAGTCCCTGCGGCGATGGATGACCTTGCGCAGCACCTGTGCAGCCTTTGGGATCAGCGCCCCGGTGCAGATGACCCATGGCGCGATGCCGGCTTTCAGGCGCTGGCCAGGATGACTGCGCGGTTCTTTGCAATTCACCCCTATATGGATGGCAATGGCCATATCTGGCGTCTGTCTTTGCCTGTCCTGGCGGAACGACTCGGCCTTGCGATGCGCACCGAATGGACCATAGACCGCCGTCCCTATGGCCCCGAATTCAGCCTGGCATTGCAGTGGTATGGCGACCATCCAGCCGTCCTGACCGACCAACTCCGGCGCTGGATGCGGCCAATGGCTTAGTCGCGGGCTTGTTTCCCGGACCAACGCGCCCATTCGCCCGCGCTTCACATGGCCGATTGCCCCGCCGTGCCCGACCATCGACGTCGGCTTTCCGGCGTTGCTGCGCATGCAATACCTCAACCTCAAGGTCGGATGTCTGCCCTCTGCGTCGATGATGCCGAAAGGCGAAGGGTTTCTGCGCAGGTGCAGTGAAGTCCTGCAAAGCAGCCGCCAAACCCCTCAGAACAGCCCCGCCTCCTTGGCGATCAACGCGGCCTGGGTGCGGTTGTGGGCGCCGATCTTGCGATACAGGGTCTTCATATGCAGCTTGACCGTCGGCTCCTGGATGCCGAGGTCACGGGCGATCTCCTTGTTGGCCTTGCCCTCGCAAAGGCCAGCCAGCACGTCAAGCTCGCGCGCGGTCAGTATTCCGGCCAGCGGATGAACCACCTCGGTCTCGGGCGTGGCGGTCATGAAATCGATGGGGGCATATTGTTCCCCCATGGCCATGAACCGGACCGCATTGACCAGCGATTTTGCGGGCAGCGTCTTTGGCAGGAACCCGGCAGCGCCCATTTCCAGCGCGGCTTCGGCCACTTCGCGCGGTGCGATGCCCGACATCAGCGCCACCCGCGCGCCCTTGCCATCGGCCAGCGCGCGCCGGAGCCCTTCAAGACCGTCCATTCCCGGCATCCCGTAATCCAGCAAGATCAGGTCAAACGGGTCTGACGCAGCCACCGCCTGCATCGCGCTGGACAGATCGCGGGCCGGCGTAACATCGATCTTTTCCTGCCGAAACCACAAGTCGAGCGTATCGCGCAACAGGTCATGGTCATCAGCAATCAGGACATGCATCGCTCAGATTTCCCATGACTTCGACTTCAGTATTGCAGATTCTGCAGAGCGGACAAGCGCGCTGCGGTCGACAGGTTTTCCAAGAACGGCGGCGAACCGCGTGCCCGCCCTGCCGGCCACTCCGGCAAGTGCTGTGACAAGGATCACCGGCAATCCGGGCGCGGCATTGCCGATTTCAACGGCGAGCGCGTCGCCATTCATGCCCGGCATGTCGAAATCCGTGACAACAAGGTCCCAGGCGTCCGGGTCTGCATTGACTGCAGCGACGATATCCCCCGGCTCGTTCGAGGGGGCGACCTCGGCCCCTGCGGCCTCCAGAAAGGCCGTCAGCACATCCAGCACTTCCTGCTGATCGTCGACGACCAGGATCCGGCGCCCGTCAAGACGCCCCGTCAGCGTTCCCACCTTCGCGGCGGGAACAGCCTGCTCCGGGGGGCGCAGGGGCCACAGGACCGTGAACCGGGTGCCTTGCCCGGGCTCGGACATCAACCGGACCGCGCCACCGTTGGACTTGACCACCGAGGCCACGATCGACAGGCCAAGGCCTGTTCCGTTGTCGCCCTTGGTCGAAACATAGGGCTGGAAGATGCGTTGGATCAGGTCAGGCGTCATCCCCGGGCCGGTGTCCGAAATGCTGAGCGCCACGTACCGGCCGCCCGGATCGGTCGTGCCGACCGCAAACGGGCCAGCCAGATCACCCCCATCCGCATCCGCCAAGGCAACCGCGATTGTTCCCGCGCGCCCCTCGACGGCATCGCGCGCATTGACGCAAAGGTTGAGGACCACTTGCAGGATATCCGAAGGGTCGGCCATGACCTCGATCGGATGCTCGGGCAAGGAAAGGGTCAGCAGGGACGGTGCCTTGATGCTCGCACGAAGCAGCGTGACCGCCTCGGTCACCGGGATGCGCATATCAAGCGAGCGTCGCTCGGGTTGCCTTGCACCGAAGGCCAACAGACGTTTGACCAGATCCGCCGCCTGATCCGAGGCCGATACGATCCGCTCGGCCCCGAGGGCTGCGCCGCTGCCCGGATCGGCATTGGCGGCGATCAGCGATGCGCTGCCCGAGATTGCAGCCAGCAGATTGTTGAAATCATGCGCCAGCCCGGCCGCCATCTGCCCGACGATCTCGCGCCGCTGCGCCAGGTGCAACTCATCGCGGATGCGTTCGCGCTCGGCGGCCTCGATGCGACGGTCCCGCATGCTGCGGGCGATGCACAGGATGCCGCCGTCTTCCTTGAGTGTCAGCGAGACGTCCTGATCGACGGGCTCCCCGTCCCGGGAAAGCCCGAGAACCTCTCCTGACCACCGGCCATTCCTGGCAAGCTCTGGCATCGCGTTGAGCTGCATCCACACAGCCTCGGGAGGTGCATAGAGAGCTGTCCAGGATTGGCCGATCATCTGACTGTCATCGTCATACCCGAAAAGTGCCAGATGCGCCTTGTTCATGTAAAGGAAACGGCCCTCGGCGTCGGTGATCGCGATGCCGTCCTGGCTTGCCTCCATCGCGGCTGAGCGGTCGGCAAGGGCGCGCTGTTCGGCCAGTTTCAGGGCCGTGATATCGACGCGCAGACCCACGCGTCCGCCATCGGGCGTTTCCTTTTCGAAGATCCGGAGCCAGCGCCCGTCAGCCAGTTTCTGCTCGAACTCGGAGCTGGCCGCGCGATGGCGCGAAAGGCGCTCGGCAAGCCAGGCATCCTCGCGTCCGATCGCTTCGGCATACTCACCGTTTGCCAGCCCAAACCGAAGGATGCTTTCAAAACTCGTTCCCGGAACGATGGCCGAGGCGGAGCGACCATAGATCTCGCGGTATCTCCGGTTGCAGATGACCAGCCGGTCCTGCGCGTCGAACAGCACGAACCCGTCCTGCAGCGCTTCGACAGCGGCCTCCAGCGTAGCCCGAGCCTCGGCTGCCGCCTTGGCCGCGCGCCGAAGTTCGGCGGCCTGCTGGCGGCGCTCCGTCACGTCAGTCTCGACCGCCATGAACCCCTGCAGGGCGCCAGACGTGTCGCGCAGGGGCTGGATGTCGAGCGCAACCCAGTATTCACGCCCGTCGCGCGCCCGGTTCAGGATTTCGGCCTGCACCGCCTCACCCGCGTCAACGGCCGCGCGAATGCGGGTGACAGTCGCGGGGTCGGTCTCCTCGCAGTGCAGGAAGTGGCCGGCGTTTCGCCCGCGGACCTCGTCGAGTGTCCAGCCGGTGGTGCGAACAAAGGCTTCGTTCACCCATTCGATCCGACGGGCGGCATCGGTCACGACGACAAGGTTCGTGGTGCGCCGCGCAATCTTGGACAAGCGCTCGATCTCGGCGGTCTGCTCCTGCGCCTCGGTCATGTCGCGCATGACGAAGAGATACCCTTGATCGCCGATCCGGGACGCGGAAAGCTGCCAGAAGCGCTCGTCCTCTCCGATCAGGACATGGCGAAATTCACGGTTGACTGTCGTGGTGCCTGAATCGAGCTCGGCCAGAACGCCGCGCGCCTCGGCGGCCATGGCTGCTGGCAAAGTCTCTTCCAGGCTGCGTCCGGAAAATGAATTTGCGACTGCATCAGGAAGGACGATCGTCCCGGAATGCCAGGTCACAAAACGGCCGGCGCGGTCGAGTTCGACAACCAGATCGGGCATGGCCGCCAGGACCGCCTCGAGTCGCGTCCGCTGCGACAGGGTCTCGGCATGTGCCGAGAGCAGTCTGGCTTCCGCATCACGGCGTGCCAGAACTGACGCAACAACCTTGGCGACCGAGCGGATCAGATGGACCTCGCCGGGCAGGAACCGGCGCCTGGCTTGAACGGCATCAAAACCGACAAAGCCGGCAAACTGCCCGTCGTTCAGGATCGGAACGGCCAGAAGCGACTTGATACCCTGTTCCAGAAGGACGGACTTTTCGGGCGCGGTGTCGGGCATGGCCGGAACATCGGGGATCGATACATCCTCGCCCGCATCGAAGGCCGCGCGCCAATGGTCGACCATCTCGGCCGGGATGTCCTGCAACATCTCGCGCATCGGCGCGATGCCCGGCGCGCACCATTCATGCGTGTTGTCGATGAAAGCGCCATCGGATCGCAACCGAAAGACGTAGACCCGGTCCACGCCTGTGATTTCCCCCATTCGCGCCAGGGCACGCTCGATGCTTGCGTCAGCCTCATCGAGCTGAGCACCAAGCAGGGCATCGAGGATACCGACGACCTGCCCCTGCATGTCGGTCATCCGACCGAACGCCCGGTGGATGGCTTCGAGTGGGGCGTCGAGCACTGCGCCGGTATCGGAAACCGGCTTGCCCTCGATCAAGGATACAAGCAGCGCATTGCGCCGTGCCTCGCGCAGGGACTGGAACGCCTGCGCGGCCAGCGTCGCAACACGCTCAAGGGTCTTGAGGTCCTGCGCCGAGAACCCGCCCGAGGTTTGACAGACCAGCATCAGCGCCCCTGCCTGCTCGCCCGGCAGGGCAAGCGGGGCGATCAGTGCCGCCTCGATCCTGTCCAAACCGTGCGGAAGGGGCTTGTCTTGCGTAACCGCGGCCAGATTGGCAAGACGGCGGGGGCGGGCCAGAACCGAAGTGGAAACCGGCAAGACCAGTCCGGCCCCGTCAGGCGACGCCGCCGCGGCCAGGCGAACCTCGCCGCCGTGGGCCTGTGCAAAGTAGGCACCGGCGATCCCGAACCCGTCCTGCAAGACCCCAAGCAGCGCCTGCATCGCCGCGTCCGCGCTCGACTTGCCTGACAAGGCGGTCAGCGCCTCGGTCAGGATCGTCTGTTCTTTCAGCACCGTGGCCTCGCGCTGGCGCAGAGCCTCGGTCTCGGACAGGGCGGCACGAACGGTTTCGGCCTCGCTGATCAGGCGCTGGTTTGCCTCGAAAAGCTCTCGGCTCTTTGCCTCAAGCAGGGATTCGGCCTCGGCCCGCGCCCGCCTTTCGCGTTCGTATCTGGCCCGCGAAACCGGCGTATCGTTGGCAACTGCCGTCACGCCCCTGGCCCGGTCCTGATATGGAACTCGGCCTGTGTCAGCCCATCGTGATCCCGATCGATCCGGGTGATCTCGGCCGTTTGGCCAAACCGGGCGACACAGCCTTCGATGAGGCCCTCGCAGAAATCCGCCAGCGGCCGGGGAGAGCGATAGGTCAGGTCCATGACATCGGCTCCGTGGCGCACCGCGTCGAAGCTTGGAAGCTCGGCATCGGGGTAAAGCTTTCGCACCTCGACATGAATTTCACCCTCGATCGCCGCCAGCATGTCGAGACTGCCCCCCTTTCCGGCAAAAAGACCGGGATAGTGCCGACCGAAGCTCTGCATCATCCAGTCCCCGAACAGGCGCTGCAGTTCGGCCCCCGGGATCCCGCTGTGGGCCGAGAAGCCCCGGATCAGGGTCATGAGTTCTTCGCAAGGATAGTTGCCGACGGACGTATAGGCACCCCCGGATGGAAGTGCCGCCTGATCGATCACGCGGTCCACGCTCGCTTCGCCGAAAGCATCCTCGGCCATCGCAAGCAGTTCGACGAAGACAATGCCCTTCATGACCCTACTCCGCGAAGACTGTGCACGAGATCATGAGGTTGCCGTGCCGTGAGACATCGCCGGCCGGCGCGCCCTGTTCGCCGAAAGTGTACACGCCGATCCAGGGAACGTCACCAAGTGCCGCGGTTACCCCGCTATGCACCTCATCGATCCTGTCGCGCACCGCCAGCATGCAGCCACCGCAGTAGATGACCAGGGCCCCGGCCAGATTGCCCCCGGCATCGGCCCGTGCCTGTGTCGCCACGCGGCCGGCGCGGGCAACCAGACTGTCTGCTGTCCCCTGCATCTGCCAGAGCCGATCCCCAACCTCGACATCTGCGAAAAGGTCAATCGATCCATCTGGATAGGATACGGCCGGATGCGCCAGCAGGTGGAATGGCACGCCCGCGACATGGCGCGCAACCCGGCCCAATGGCCAGAGCGTCGCTTCAGCCAGGATCGATCTGGCTTCCGTTCCATCCGGCTTCACAGCCCCTGCGGTCCATTCATCATAGACATTTGCCGCAGCACGCCCGTCGATCTGCTGCAAGCGTCGCCCGGTAACCGAAGTAACCACGCCGCTTGCGCCCGTGGGCGCGTAGCCGCTCTGATAGACCGAGGCCACAGAGGCCGACGGAAACAGCACCGACACGACGACCCCGTCTGCATGAACGGCCTCGGGTCCGAACTGCGCCCAGGCCCCGGATACATCATTGTCCGCGGCACTTCCGCCGATGATCAGTGTCTCGGCCCCGACGACCGCTCGCAGACCGGCAAGCACCTGTTCCTCGCGCCCGGGGGCAACGGTCAGCCAGACCAGATCGGGCATCTCTCCGGGTCGTCCCGCTGCGATCAGTGCAGCTTGCGCAGTGGCCTTGACTGCGGCCTCCGCATCATCGCCCAGATCGGCCGATGCGGTGCCGAAACTGCCCTCACAATCCCAGATCGCAAAGGCCCCGATGCCCGCGCCACCGATGTCCACGCCGTCCTTGCCCATGATGCCAAGGCAAGACGACCCGCCATGCAGCGCACCCGATCCAAAGGCTTCCTTTGCCGCCCCGTGCAGATCGGCGGCGTCAAGCCCCACCGCGAAATGCAGCGCCAGGAAATCCGGGCGGCCAAGGCTGCCCTGTCCAAGCTTCTCGGCAAGCATCCGGATCGCTTGTGCGCCGCTGGTTGCGCGGACCTGGGCAGAACCAATTCTCATGCGTCACTCCTTACGGGCACAGGATACCTGAACCTTCAGACAGGGCCAGAACGCAACCGGAGTGTCAGACCTATCCGTTCGGATAGGTTCCGCCGGCGACGACCTGCCTGCGGGGCGCCACCTTGACGTCACCCCGTGACGCATTGCACCGTCCGGGCATGTCGCTGTGGAAAACCCTCAGAAGCGAAACTGCTTTCGCGTCCTTGCCCTACCTGCGGGTCATCCGCGAGGCGGTGCAGGTCGCACCCGGCCATGTGATCGATGACTTCTGGCAGGTCATCTTGCGTGATTTCGTTCTGGTCGTGCCGGTGTTGCCGGACGGAAGGGTCATGACCATGACCGGGTATCGCCACGGGCCGCGGCGTGTCTGCATGGCGCTGCCTGGCGGGTTCGTGGACGCCGGTGAAACGCCAGATGCCGCAGCGCGGCGCGAACTTGCCGAAGAAGCCGGGCTTCAACCCGGCCGCCTGATCGGGCTTGGAGATTACGTTGACAACGGAAATCAGCGTGGCGGGCATGGACACTATTTCCTCGCACTTGACTGCATCCCCGCCTCCGGCCGCCTGAACGACCCGACCGAAGCCGCAAGCCTGAACGCGCTTGCTCCGGATGCCGTCGACAGGGCGCTCGATGACGGGCGGTTCGGGGTGATTCACCATGTGGCAGGTTGGTGCCTGGCACGCAGGCACCCGGCGTTTCCGAAATCCTGACCGGATAGACGGCCTATCCCTTTGGACTGGCAGACGCTCCGTTCAGGGATTGCGTGCCTCAGCGGTGTTAACCTTAATAGCCGATTAATCCTGGTCGCCATCCCGGGGCGCGCGCGCCCCGTGTCCGGGCTTCTGGCACAACGTCTCCAATCGAGATCAGGAGACTTCGCCATGTTGCACCAGACCCATCCAACCGCTTTTCACCCCTCATTCCGCATTTCGGCACGTCCAGCCGTTTCCGTTGTTGGCCTTGGCTATGTCGGGGCCGTCTCGACCGCTTGCCTTGCCGGCCTTGGCCACATGGTGATCGGCGTCGACGTCGACCCGGTAAAGGTCGCAAGTATTGCCGAGGGTCGCTCGCCCATCCACGAGAAGGATCTTGGTCGGCTTCTGTCAGAGGGTGTTCAGGCCGGTCTGATCAGCGCGACCGACGATCTTGCAGAGGCTGTCACCCGCACCGACATCACCTTCGTCTCGGTCGGCACCCCCACTGCACAGGATGGTGGCTGCGACGACCGCTACATCCGGGCCGCGGCCCGATCCATCGGTGAAGGGCTGGTCCGCAAGGGGGCCTTCCACGTCGTCGTCATGCGCTGCTCGATCCCCCCGGGGACCACACTGGGCGTGATGGTGCCCGAAATCGAAGCCGCCTCGGGCCTGAAGGCCGGCACCGACTTCGGCGTCTGCTTCAACCCCGAGTTCCTGCGCGAGGGCGTTGCAGTGGCCGATTTCCACGCCCCCCCGAAAACCGTGATCGGCGTGACCGACCAAGCGACCGCCGAACTGATGAGCCGGCTTTATGCCGATGTCGACGCCAACCCGATCGTCACCTCGATCGAGGTCGCCGAGATGGTGAAGTATGTCGACAACGTCTGGCACGCGACCAAGGTGACCTTCGCCAACGAGGTCGGCCGCCTGTGCAAGCCCCTGAACGTCGACAGCCACGAGGTGATGGACATCTTCGTTCAGGATACAAAGCTGAACCTGTCCCCCTATTACCTGAAGCCCGGCTTTGCCTATGGCGGCTCGTGCCTGCCCAAGGAAGTGCGCGCCGTCACCCATATCGCAGCCAGGCTGGGCGTCGATCTGCCGCTGATCGCCAGCCTCGACCGCTCGAACGCAACCCAGATCGCCGAGGCCGCCCGCATGGTGAAAGCCACCGGCGCGCGGAAGGTTGCAGTGCTGGGACTGGCTTTCAAGCCAGGCACGGATGACCTCCGCGAAAGCCCGATCCTGGAAGTGATGGCCGACCTGCTGGAGCAGGGCATCGAGATCGTCGCCCACGACCCGGCAATCACCGCCGAGACGCGGATCGAGGCGCAACTGGCCTATGTCGCCTACGCCTCGAAGGGGCTGGGCCAGCTGGCGACGGGACTTCGCGACATGCTGGCCGAGGATGCGGCCGCGGCCTTGGCCGCGTCGGATGCCTTGATCGTCACCCACGCCCATCCGGCCTATCGCGCCTTGGCGGCCGCGACCGGAAAGCCGGTGATCGACGTCGCGCGCCTCTGGAAATCCCGTGCCGACCAGCCCGCGAACCTCTGCGGTATCGGCTGGTAAGCCCCTTAACACAAGGAAGACCACAATGACCGTCCAAAGCCTGATCACGCCTGCCCCGTCGGCCGTTCCCGACGATGCCCCGCTTTACGAAGAGCGCCCCTGGGGCGCCTTCTGGAGCCTCGACCGCGGGGCCGCGCACCACGTCAAGCGCATCCGCGTGAAGCCCAAAGGCCGCCTCTCGCTGCAACACCACCATCACCGCGCCGAGCGCTGGGTCGTCATCGAAGGCACTGCCACGGTTACGGTCGACGACGCGGTCATGAAGGTCAAACCCGGCGGTGTGGTCATGATCCCGCAAGGGGCCGTGCACCGGCTGGAAAATCTGACGAAGTCACCGGTCGAGATCATCGAAGTGCAGATGGGCGACTATCTGGGCGAAGACGACATCGTGCGCCTCGATGACGCCTACAACCGGCCGGAGCGGGAAACGCGGGCCTGAAACCAGAGCCGGGCGCTCATGGCCAGGTGCCCGGATCAATACGCGCCTCGTCCGAGGCAGTTGTCCGGATGCGAAGACTTCCCTGACCATGGCTTGCCGAGTAGGGCCGGAGGTGCCGATCTGTTTCCCTACGCGCCTTTCAGAGACTGCCTTCCATTCCCAGCTAGTCTCAGACGCACCCAAGACGCACCACCAAAGAGCGCGTTTTTTGTGGGGACAAATGATGGGACAGGAGTCGATCCTGCCGAAGCCGACGGCGGTAGGGGTCAAGGCAGAGAAGCGGCCTGGGCTGCACGCAGATGGTGGAAACCTCTATCTGCGGGTTTCCAGGACCGGAGCGAAGTCCCGGATCGTGCGCTTGACCGTTCCAACCGAGACCGGGCCAAAGCGGCGGGACGTGGGGATCGGCGCGGTATCGGCGCTGTCGCTCGCCGATGCGCGCGTGAAGGCAGCCCAACTGGTGGCGGCGGCGCGGATCGAAGGGCGCGATCCGGTAGCAGAGCGACGGGCTGAACGGGTGGCCGCGGAGGAAGCGGCTGCAGCGGTCGTGAAGGAAGCGGAGCGGGTGTCGCTGACATTTGAAGCGGCAGCGCGGGAACGGCATGCGCTCCTGGCGGGCGGCTGGAAGAACCGAAAGCACACCGAAACGTGGCTATCGAGCCTCGCGCTGCATGTGTTTCCTGTGTTCGGATGCAAGCCTCTGGATAAAGTGACCCGGGACGATGTGAAGGCAGCGCTGTTGCCCATCTGGACCGCGACCCCGGAGACTGGAAAACAGGTGCGGCAGCGCATCGCGGATGTGTTCGAATGGGCTCGGGCTGCAAAGGGCTTCGACAAGGTCAATCCGACCGCGGGCGTGAAGGCCGGTCTGCCCGTAGTGCGAAAGACAGCGGCTCACTGTCCCGCCCTCGCGTGGCGCGAGGTGCCAATCTTCATGGCTGATCTTGAGGCGCGGGACGGGATCTCCGCACTGTGCTTGCGTTTTGCAGTCCTGACCGCCGCGAGGTCGGGTGAGGCACGGGGCGCGCGATGGTCAGAGATTGATGAAGAGCTGTGCGTTCGGAGCCTGCCGCGTGAGCGGATGAAGCGTGACCGGCCGCACCGTGTTCCTCTTTCGGGCGCGGCCTTGGCCGTGGTCGAGGCGGTTCGCGGGCTCGATCCAGTGTTTCTCTTTCCCTCTGCGTAGCGCGCCAGTGATGGATCGACCCGGCCCATGTCCGACATGGCACTCAGCGCGCTGCTGCGACGGATGAAGCGGGGCGACATCACCACACACGGTTTTCGATCCAGCTTCAGGGACTGGTCCTCCGATGCAGCCCATGCGCCCTTCGAGGTGTGCGAAGCCGCTCTTGCGCATGCCCCGGGCTCGGCGGTTGTTCAGGCTTACGCACGATCCGACCTGTTCGAGAGGCGGCGCGAGCTGCTGCAGCGATGCGGCGTCTACTGTGCGGAGCGTGGCGGCCCGCTGTTGAGGGTCGTGTTGAAGATCGTCGGTGCGTAACCGGGGATGATGCAGGGGATCTCGCCGGGTGTGAGCTTCCCGTCGTCCTTAGGGAACATCTGAAAAACTTTCGGCTTTTGGTATGATCTGATAGGATTGGACA
>JAFIEN010000051.1 GCA_020832515.1 Rubellimicrobium sp.
AATGATCGTCGTCGAAGATCAGCACAAGCATTTCGGCGGGTTTCACGCCGATGACGGAGCCTCGCTCGAGATCGCCAAAGGGTCGATCACCGGGCTGATCGGCCCGAACGGCGCGGGCAAGACCACGCTGTTCAATGTTGTCGCCGGCCGCCTTCCGCCCACCTCGGGACGGGTCACCATGGATGGCGAGGACATCACCGGCCTGAAGCCGCACGAACTTTTTCACAAGGGCCTGCTGCGCACCTTCCAGATCGCGCATGAATTTTCCTCGATGACCGTGCGCGAGAACCTGATGATGGTGCCCGCCGGCCAGTCGGGCGAGACGCTCTGGAATGCCTGGTTCGCGCGCGCGCGCATCCGGGACGAGGAAGCGGCGCTTGTGAAAAAGGCCGACGAGGTGCTTGATTTCCTGACCATTTCACATCTCAAGGATGAAAAGGCAGGGAACCTGTCGGGCGGCCAGAAGAAGCTTCTGGAACTGGGCCGCACGATGATGGTGGATGCCAAGATCGTCTTTCTTGACGAGGTCGGCGCCGGCGTGAACCGCACGCTTCTCAATACGATCGGCGACGCGATCGTGCGGCTGAACAAGGAACGCGGCTACACCTTCTGCGTGATCGAACATGACATGGATTTCATCGGCCGCCTCTGCGATCCGGTGATCGTGATGGCCCAGGGCAAGGTGCTGGCCGAAGGCTCGGCCACCGAGATCATGCAGAACGAAGCGGTGATCGAGGCCTATCTCGGCACCGGCCTCAAGAACAAGGTCAAGACCGCATGAGCGCGCCCGACGGGTGGACCGCAATCCGGAGGGCGGCGCAATGAGCGACAATCCCTATCAGGACGGTCGGGGCAACAAGGATGCCTCGATCACCAATCGCGCGGGAATGGGGCAGATCGAATACCGCCCCGAGGGCGAAGCCAGGCCCGCAGGCCCCGGCCCCTTTCTGATCGGCGAGGCGATGACCGGCGGCTACGGCACCGGGGCCAATATCCTCAACGATTGCACCATCTCGGTCGAAAAGGGCGAGATCGCGGTGATCGTCGGGCCGAACGGCGCGGGCAAGTCCACCGCGATGAAGGCGATCTTCGGGATGCTGAACCTGCGCGGCGGTTCGGTGCGGATCGACGGCGAGGACATCACCGCATTGTCGCCTCAGGCGCGCGTGCCCAAGGGCATGGCCTTCGTGCCCCAGACCAGCAACATCTTCACCTCGATGACCGTCGAGGAGAACCTCGAGATGG
Organism: Rubellimicrobium sp.; assembly: GCA_020832515.1. GTDB lineage: Bacteria > Pseudomonadota > Alphaproteobacteria > Rhodobacterales > Rhodobacteraceae > JAFIEN01. The sequence continues at coordinate 1,246 of JAFIEN010000051.1, forward strand.
GCGCCTTCCTGCGGCGCGACGACATCTCGACCACGATGGAGCAGGTCTATGGCCTGTTTCCCATCCTGCGCGACAAGCGCCAGCAGGCCGCGGGTGAATTGTCCGGCGGGCAGCGGCAGCAGGTGGCGGTGGGCCGCGCCCTGATGACGCAGCCCAAGGTGCTGATGCTGGACGAACCCACTGCAGGCGTCAGCCCGATCGTGATGGACGAATTGTTCGACCGGATCATCGAGGTCGCCCGCGCGGGCATCACCATCCTGATGGTCGAACAGAACGCGCGTCAGGCGCTCGAGATCGCGGACAAGGGCTATGTCCTTGTTCAGGGGGCCAATGCCTTCACCGGCACCGGGGCCGAGCTTCTGGCCGACCCCGAAGTCCGCCGCACCTTTCTGGGAGGTTGAGCGCATGGTTGGTTTCCTCAACGCGCTGGTCGTTTTCCTCAATTTCGTCTTCGTCCCGGCGCTGGCCTATGGATCGCAACTGGCGCTTGGCGCGCTTGGGGTGACGCTGATCTACGGCATCCTGCGGTTCTCGAACTTCGCCCATGGCGACACGATGGCCTTCGGCACGATGGTGACGATCCTGATCACCTGGTGGATGCAGGGCGTGGGGATCAGCTTCGGCTTCCTGCCCACGGCCCTGCTGGCCCTGCCTTTCGGGATCGTCATCACCGGGCTTGCGCTTCTGGGCACGGATCGTGGCGTCTATCGCTTCTACCGACAACAGAAGGCCGATCCGGTGATCCTGGTGATCGTGTCCATGGGTGTGATGTTCATAATGAACGGCGTCGTCCGCTTCGTGATCGGGGTCGATGACATCAATTTCGCCGACGGGACCCGCTTCATCATCACCGCCCGCGAGTTTCAGGAGCTGACCGGCCTGCAGGAGGGGCTTGCGCTGCGCACGACCCAGGTCCTGACCGTGGTGACCGCGGCCATCGCCGTGGCGCTTTTGTTCTGGTTCCTGAACAAGACCCGCACCGGCAAATCCATGCGCGCCTTTTCCGACAACGAGGCCCTGGCGCTGTTGTCGGGGATCAACCCCGAACGCGTGGTGGCCGTGACCTGGCTGATCGTGGCGGCACTCGCCACCACCGCGGGGGTGCTTTACGGGCTGGACAAGAGCTTCAAGGCCTTCACCTACTTCCAGCTCCTGCTGCCGATCTTCGCCGCCGCCATCGTTGGCGGCCTCGGCAATCCGCTCGGGGCCATCGTCGGGGGATTTGTCGTCGCCTTTTCCGAGGTGATGGTGACCTATCCCTGGCGGCGGGTGCTCAGCCATCTGCTGCCCGAGGAACGGATGCCCGATGGACTCGTGCAGTTGATCTCGACCGACTACAAGTTCGCGGTCAGCTTCATCATCCTGATCATCGTCCTGCTGTTCCGCCCGACGGGCCTGTTCAAGGGGAAATCGGTATGACGCTTCCGATCCGCAACCTCGTCCTTTTCGGTCTGATGGCCCTCCTGATCCTGATCACCGGGGTCGTCCAGGGCTGGACGCTGGCGCTGACCATCGTGAACATGGGGCTGATCTCGGCGATCATGGCGCTGGGGGTGAACCTGCAATGGGGGTTCGCGGGGCTGTTCAACGTGGGCGTGATGGGCTTTGTGGCGCTGGGGGCGCTGGGCGCCGTGCTGGTGTCGATGCCGCCCACCACCGCGGCCTGGGAGGCCGGCGGGGTGCGGGTGCTGCTGGGTCTTGCCATGGGGGCGGCAACAATCGTCGCGGCGGTGCAGGTCCACAAGCGGATGGCCCCGGGCAGGACCCGCACCATCGTCATCATCGCTGTGCTGGTCGTGGGTTTCTTCCTTTATCGCGCGGTCTTCGATCCGGGTGCCGCCGCCGTCGAGGCGGTGAACCCCACGCTGACGGGCTATCTGGGCGGCCTCGGCCTGCCGGTGATCCTGTCCTGGCCGGTCGGCGGGCTCCTGGCGGCCGGCGCGGGCTGGGTCATCGGCAAGACGGCGCTTGGTCTGCGCTCGGACTATCTTGCGATCGCGACGCTCGGCATCGCCGAGATCATCATCGCGGTCCTCAAACACGAGGAATGGATGTCGCGGGGCGTGCGCAACGTGAGCGGCATTCCCCGTCCCGTCCCGCTCGAGGTGGATCTGCAGCGGGATCCGGATTTCCTTGAACGCGCCGCCTCGCTGGGCCTCGATCCGATCTTCGCCTCGACGCTCACGGTGCGGCTGGCCTATATGGCGCTGTTTGCCATTGTTCTTCTGGTGCTTCTCTGGCTGGCCCAGAAGGCGCTGAATTCGCCCTGGGGCCGCATGATGCGCGCGATCCGCGACAACGAGGTCGCGGCCGAAGCGATGGGCAAGGACGTGAAGGGGCGGCATCTGCAGATCTTCATCCTGGGCTCGGCGATCTGCGGCATGGCCGGTGCGATGATGGCGACGCTGGAAGGCCAGCTGACGCCCTCGAGCTACCTGCCGCTGCGCTTCACCTTCCTGGTCTGGGTCATGGTGATCGTCGGCGGCTCGGGAAACAATTTCGGTGCGGTGCTGGGGGGGATGCTGATCTGGTGGCTCTGGGTCATGGTCGAGCCGATCGGGCTCTGGCTCATGACGGTGATCACCGCGGGCATGCCGGACGGATCGTGGCTGAAGCTGCACCTGACCGATGCGGCGGCGCATATGCGGCTCTTCACGATGGGAATGATCCTGCTTCTGGTGCTCAGGTTCAGTCCGCGCGGCCTGATCCCCGAGAAGTGACGGCGCGCGCGCAACTGCCTGCCAAGTCAGTGCGGTGACCCGGGGGGGGTCCCCTGGGCCCGATGGTTCGGGCGCTGCCCCGGCCGGTGCGGCAGGGGGGCGCTGCCCCCCGGGATATTTGGCAACGAAAGAGGCAGGAGGCAGGGGTCTTTGGCCCCGGGGGTCTGGCTCATGTGTATCGTCCGGGTGCACGGGACAGGGGACCCATGGCCAGGGTCTTCGACCGGAGAGGGGGGCGGCTGGATCCGCCTTGTCCTGTCTAGCGCAGGGTGACGTCGTGGCCGTAGAGCCAGTCGAGGCGCCTCAGGAAAGCGTTCGGCGCCGCGCGCCCCACAAGGCCGAGTGCGGCATGCGAGAGGGTCCGGCGCAGGCCATCGAGATGGTAGTTGCGTGCATTGGCATTGGCCGCCTCGACCGCGCGGCTGACACGGGCGCGGCGGGCGGACTGATAGGCTGCAAGGGCATCGGAAATGACGGGACTGCGGTCGCAACTGGCCGCCAGGACCCAGGCATCCTCGATCGCAAGATTTGCACCCTGGGCCAGGAAGGGCAGCGTCGGATGCGCCGCATCGCCCAGAAGCGCAAGGCCCGGACCATACCATTGCCGGGCGACGGGATGACGGAAGAGGCCCCATCTGTGTGTCGCCTCGACCCGCGCGAGCAGGGCGCGCAGATCGGGCGCGCAATCGGCAAAGGCTGTGCGCAGGGCTTCGGGGCTGTCGGGATGATGCCAGCCCTCGACGCTCCATGCCGCCTCGGCCCGGACGGCGACGATGTTGAGGCGGCCACCCTGCAGCGGATAGGTCACCACATGGCGGCCGGGTGCCATCCAGATCCGGGCGACCGGCTCGTCCGTGCCAGCGATGACAGCACGCCAGGCGACCTGGCCGGTGAAGAAGGGCGCATCCGCGCCGTTCAGGACCATCCGCAGGGTTGAGCGAAGACCATCGGCGCCGATGGCAAGATCGGGGCGCAGCGCGGCGCCGCGGTCGGGGTGAATCGTACCATCGGCCTGTGCTGCCGAGACATGTGTGCCCAGACGGAATGTGACCCCGGCCGCCTCGGCGGCGCTGGCCAGAATGTCGATCAGATCGGCGCGGTGAAGAAAGCGATAGGGCTGCCCCGGCAACCGGTCGAACGCGAAGCGGGCGATCTCATGGCCCGAAAGCGCATCCATCGGGATCACGGCCCCTGCCCGGATGCTGCGGGCATCGAGGGCGGGACCAAGGCCCAACCGATCCAGCACGGCGGCGCCGTTCGGCGTGATCTGGATGCCTGCGCCCACCTCGGTCAGTGCGGGGGCCTGTTCCAGAAGCGTGACCCTGGCCGCCATCCGCGCAAAGGCAAGCGCCGCCGTCAGCCCGCCGATGCCGCCCCCCACCACCGCAATGGTGCCGGCCGCATTGTGGCCCCTGCGCAGCGGCCCGCCGTCCGGATCAGTCGTCGCGATGGACTTTCTCGCGACGTTCGTGGCGTTCCTGTGCCTCGAGGCTCATCGTCGCGATCGGGCGCGCATCGAGGCGGCGCAGGCTGATCGGCTCACCCGTGATCTCGCAATAGCCGTATTCACCCTGCTCGATCCGCCGCAAGGCTGCGTCGATCTTGGAGACCAGCTTGCGCTGCCGGTCGCGCGTGCGCAGTTCGATCGAGCGGTCGGTCTCTTCGCTGGCCCGGTCGGCGATGTCGGGGATGTTGCGGGTGCTGTCCTTCATGCCGGCCACGGTATCGCGGCTGTCGGACAGGATCTCGGCCTTCCAGTTCAGAAGCTTGCGGCGGAAGTATTCGAGCTGCCGCTCGTTCATGAAGGGTTCGTCCTCTGCGGGACGGTAATCGTCGGGTAGGAAGACCTCGGCTTTCATCTCTGCTCCCGTGCTACCTGTCGTTCGATCTGCGGACCTCGCTCCAAGATCCTGCGTCATGCGTGTTGCCCCGCTGTCTTTTGCGCGTCTCTAGCCGGTTGCCCCCATGCTGTCACCCCCTGATTTACGGGTCGGGCCGGAGCCCCGGATCACAGCTGCGCCGAACGGGCGGCGCAGGGTCGGCCGCAGATGCGAATCACCGCAGGGCGGCCCATCCCCCTGCCAGCGGACCCGCCAGCGCCCGGGCCGCTTCGCAACCTGCATCAGGCCGTGACCGGGCCGCATTTCAATATCTTGCGCCGGTCCGTTCATGGTCCACAAGGCTGCTGCGCCCTTCCCGCCACGGTTGCGGCAAAAGCCGCCTCGCGGAGGCGTGAAGGGCTGAATGCGGTGCCGGAACGGGCATTGTCCCATGGTTCGCGGCAAAGCCACGGCATTGCCCGAATTAATGCCTCAGACTGCCACAGTCAGGCTTCAGTGCGGGGGCGAACAAGCTGGGGACGATGACATGATGCTGCCTTCACCAAACCAACCCCGCCGATGCCTGCCAATGCCGGAGGGCGGCTGTCGATGACCAGGCTGCGACGTCTGGCCTGGGTTGGCGCGACGATCCTGGCGGCATGTTCGCCGGGGCCGTCCGACCGTATGGTGAGCCGGGCCGTCACCATCAGCGAGGCGATGCCGCCGATGCGCAGTTTCGGGGTCTTGCAGCCCGTGCCGGCGCAGCGCAGCAATGCCGAGATGATGGAGGATTTCCTCGATCTCAGCTTCCGACTGGAGAGCGGGCGGGTGGTGCCGCGGATGACGCGGTTCGAACAGCCGATCTCGGTCAGGGTGACGGGCGCGGCGCCGCCCACGATGATCTCTGACCTGCGTGCCCTGATCGGGCGGCTGAACGACGAGGCCGGGATCGATATCTTCCTGACGTCGGCGCCTCAGGCTGCGGTCACGATCGAGGCGATCCCGATGGCCGAGCTGCGCCGGGCCGTGCCGCGGGCGGCCTGTTTCGTGGTGCCCCGCATCTCGAGCTGGGAAGAGTTCAAGGTCCTGCGCCGCACGCCGCAACTGGACTGGACCACGCTTGAACGCCGCGACCGGGCGGTGGTCTTCATTCCCGCCGACGCCGCCCCGCAGGAGATACGCGACTGCCTGCACGAGGAATTGGCCCAGGCGATCGGCCCCCTGAACGACCTGTACCGGCTGCCCGATTCGGTCTTCAACGACGACAACATCCATGGGGTGCTGACCGGCTTCGACATGCTGATGCTGCGCGCCTATTATGCGCCCGAATTGCGCAACGGCATGACCCGGGGCGAGGTGGCGGCGCGGCTGCCTGCGATCTTTGCGCGGCTGAACCCCGCCGGTGAAGGGCGCCCTGCCCGGCCGGTCAACGACACCTCGCGCGACTGGATCGAGGCGATCGAGACGGCGCTCAACATGTCGGCCCCGCCTGTCCAGCGGCGCGAGGCGGCATCGCGGGCAATGGCGCTGTCGCAAGCCTTCGGCTGGAGCGGGGCGCGCTACGGCTTTGCCCATTACGCCTATGGCCGGCTGCACATGGGGCTCGACAACGAGCTTGCGCTGAACGCCTTCCTGCAGGCGCAGCGTGCCTTCCGCGAGGATCCTGCGATGCGGATCCACGAGGCGACCGTCGCGGTTCAGCTTGCCGCATTCGCGCTGCGAGCCAATGACCCCGAGCGGGTCCTGTCGCTGGTCGATCCCGCCATCCCGGTGGCCGAGGCGCATCAGAATGCAGCCGTCCTGAGCAAGCTGCTTGCCTTCCGGGCCGAGGCGCTGGATCTGCTGGGCGATGCAGGCGCGGCGCAGTCGGCACGGCTGGACAGTCTGGGCTGGGGACGCTACGCCTTCGGCCCCGAACATGAAGTGCGCGCGCGCCTGAGCGAGGTGGCCTGGCATCGGCCACGCTGAGGCGGCGCCCGAGCGACAGGTATACGCATGATCTTTCCACTCGCCGGGCTTGTCATGGGGGCGCTTACCGGAGGCATGCGGGCCAAAAGGCGCGGCGGCACCCGGGCCGATATCGCGCAATGGGCGGCGGTGCACGGGATCATCTTCGGGCTGGCCGGCCTGTTCCTGCTGATCTGGATCGAACGCAGCCTGCAATAGGGCCGGCCAGTGCCGCGGGACGGGGGTTGCGACCATCCGTCCGCCCGGCGTGCCCACCGTCCGACTTGCCGCGCGCGGCCCCTGTTCCCATATCGGGTTCATGTTGAGACTGACGCCGATCCTGCTTGTGGTGCTTTACGCGCTTGTCGTCTACCGCCTGTCGGTCTGGCGCACCGGGCGCGAGCTTGACGCCCGCTCGACCGAACTTGCCGATCCGGTGCTGCGGCGTCTGACCGAAAGGATGGCGGCCGCGGTCGATCTGCCGCGCATCCGTGTGCATATCTACGAGATCTCACCGATCAACGGTCTGGCGGCGCCGGACGGACGGATCTTCATCACCCGCGGTTTTCACGATGCCTATCGGCGCGGCGAGGTGACGGCCGAAGAGCTGGCCTCGGTCATTGCGCATGAACTGGGGCATGTGGCGCTGGGGCATTCCCGGCGACGGATGATCGACTTTTCCGGCCAGAACGCGGTTCGGACGGCGCTCGCGCTGCTGTTGAACCGCTTTCTGCCGGGCATCGGTGCGGTGCTTGCGGCCTTCCTTACCTCGCTGGTGGCCGCGCGGATGTCGCGGGTCGACGAATACGAGGCCGATGCCTATGCAACGGCGCTTATGCTGGCGTCGGGGATCGGTACCGCGCCGCAGAAATCGCTGTTCCGCAAGCTCGAGGCCCTGACCGGGGGCATGCCGGGTGCGGGTGCGGCCTGGCTGTTAAGCCATCCCGTCGCCGACAAGCGGATCGCGGCGATCGAGGCGAACGAGGCGCGGTGGACAGCGGCCCCCGAGGGGTAAGGACGCGTATCGGGGAAGGCCGCGGGCATTGCCGCCCTTTCGCAAATGCGCTCGGACCTGGATTGCCTGTCGGGTGGACGACCTTCACCCGCCGCCCCATCCCGCTATCGCCGCCCAAGGGCCCGCGCGAACCGGTGCAGCCTTGCCTTCTTCATCAACCGTTGCGGTGTCCAGTCCTCGCCAGACAATCGCGTGGCCTCGGCCGCGACCGCGGTCACCACTGCCCCCACCGCTTCGGGCGCGACCTCCAGCAGCCCCAGCAGGAAGTTGTCCGGGTCAAGCCGCACCAGCCCCTCTCCGGCCAGCACGCCCTTCGGGAAATCGGCCGCATTCAGCGTCAGGATCGCCTCGGCCCGCCCGGCAATCGCCGCGGCCAGCACATGGGTGTCATCGGGGTCCGGCAGCCAGAGACGCTCGGCCATGCCCTGCGGCACCCGCACCATCGCCTGTGGAAACCGCGCGGCCAGTGCCGCAACCTCGCCGCGCGCCAGAAGATGCGCCGCCTCACCCAGCTTGACGGTCGCCCGCGCCCATTCCTCGAGGATGCGTTCGGACCACAGCGGCACGAACAATCCCCGCTCTGCACAGCCCGTCAGGACCTCGCGCAGCACCGTGGGATAAAGCACGCAGGCGTCGATCAGGATCCGTCGTCCCGGGCTGGCGTCGCTGGTCATAGCCGCAGAAAAAGCGCCTTGAGATACCCGCTTTCGGCCAGCGCAGGATGCAGCGGATGATCCGGGCCGGCAAAGCCCGTGTGGATGACCTGCGCCACCCGCCCCGTCCCGGCCAGCGCCCGGCCCACGCCCCGAAGGCTTGCCTCGCGGAACCGTGCCAGATCGGCGGCATGCGAACATGAACACAGCACGAGATACCCCCCCTCCCCCACCAGGGGGGCGGCCAGCCGGGCCACCTTCTCATAGGCGCGCAAGCCCGCCTCGAGCGCGGGTTTCGCGGGGGCAAAGGCCGGGGGGTCGCAGACGACAAGGCCGAACCGCGCGCCTTCCTGCCCAAGCGCGGACAGCACGTCAAACGCATCGCCGGTGCGCGTCTCGAACCGTTCGGCCAGGCCCATCGCCTGCGCTCCGCCCCGGGCAAGCTCAAGCGCGGGGACCGAGCCGTCAACGGCAAGCGCCCGCTCCGCCCCCCCGGCAAGGGCGGCCAGCGCGAAGCCGCCGACATGCGAGAAGACGTCCAGCACCGCCTGTCCCCGCGCAAGGCCCGCCGCGAAGGCATGATTGGGGCGCTGGTCGTAGAACAGCCCCGTCTTTTGCCCGCCCATCACATCTGCCAGATAGACGGCCCCGTTCATCGGCACGGGGACCGGCCCCTCGGGGGCGCTGCCCTGCAGGACGGTCATCTCTTCGGTCAGCCCTTCGAGCGCGCGGACCCGGCTGGTGCCGTTCTTCACGATGGTGCGCACCCCCGTCACATCCGCCAGCGCCTGCGCCAGCGGCGCGATCAGCGCCTCGGCCCAGGCGGCATTGGGCTGGATCACCGCCAGATCGCCGAACCGGTCGATCACCACACCCGGCAAGCCGTCGGCCTCGGCATGGATCAGGCGGTAGAACGGGTCGGGATAAAGCCGCGCCCGATGCGACAGCGCATGCGCGATACGGGCGGCGAACCAGCTTTCGTCGATCTGCGCCCCGGGATCGGGGTCCAGCATCCGCGCCGTGATCCGGCTGAGCGGATTGACGGCGACAAGGCCAAGCGGGCGCCGCTCGGCATCCTCGAGCAAGGCAAGGCTGCCCGGAGCAAGAGCCTTGGCACGCCGGTCAAGCACCAGCTGGTTGGCATAGACCCACGGCACGCCATGCCGGATCGGCCGGGGATCGACCCGGGGCAGAAGCCGGATGACGGGGCGGGGCGGGGTTTCAGCGTCCATCCCCCTCCCTAGCCCTCCGGCCTGACGATGGAAAGCCGCGCCGAAGGTGTCCGGTGGCTTGGCTCTGCGGTTGTTAGCGCTAACGAATGCTGGTAAGCACCGGCAAGCCAGCTACAGGGGACCTGTCATGACACTGCATCCCAGGATCGCCGAAGTGACCGACCGCATCCGCGCCCGCAGCGAAGGCCCGCGCGCGGCGTATCTGGACCGCATGACCCGCGCCGCCGACGACGGCCCCCGCCGCGCGCATCTGTCCTGCGGCAACCAGGCCCATGCCTATGCCGCGATGGGCACCGACAAGGAGGCGCTGGCCAGTGCCCGCGCGCCCAATATCGGGATCGTCACCGCCTATAACGACATGCTCTCGGCGCATCAGCCCTTCGAGCGCTATCCCGACCTGATCCGCACCGCCGCCCGCGCCGCAGGCGGCACGGCGCAGGTTGCGGGCGGGGTGCCCGCCATGTGCGCCGGGGTCACGCAAGGCCAGGTTGGGATGGAGCTGTCGCTGTTTTCCCGCGATGTGATCGCGCTCGCGGCCGGGGTGTCGCTGTCGCACAACGTCTTTGACGCAGCACTTTATCTGGGCGTCTGCGACAAGATCGTGCCGGGTCTGATCATCGCCGCCGCCACCTTCGGCCATATCCCGGCGCTGTTCGTGCCTGCAGGCCCCATGACCAGCGGCCTGCCGAATGACGAAAAGGCCAAGGTCCGCAACCAGTTCGCCAAGGGCGAGATCGGGCGAGACGAGTTGATGGCCGCCGAAATGGCCAGCTACCACGGCCCCGGCACCTGTACCTTCTACGGCACGGCGAACACCAACCAGATGCTCATGGAATTCATGGGCCTGCACCTGCCGGGCGCCAGCTTCGTGAACCCCGGCACGCCCTTGCGCGACGCGCTGACCGTGGCCGCCGTGGAACGTGCGCTGCAGATCACGGCACTCGGCAACGATTTCCGCCCCGTGTCCGACATCCTTGACGAGCGCGCCTTCGTGAACGGGCTGGTCGGGCTGATGGCGACGGGCGGGTCGACCAACCTTGTCCTGCACCTGCCGGCGATGGCGCGGGCGGCGGGGGTGATCCTCGACCTGCAGGATTTCGCCGATATCTCGGCGGTGGTGCCCTTGATGGCCAAGGTCTATCCCAACGGTCTGGCCGATGTGAACCATTTCCACGCAGCCGGCGGGCTGGGCTACATGATCGGCGAGTTGCTCTCTGCCGGGATGTTGCATGACGATGTCAGCACTGTGGCCGGCGACGGCATGGCGCTTTACGCGCAGGAACCCAAGTTGTCCGAGGGCCGCGTGACCTATGAACCCGGCCCCCGCGAGACGCTGAACGACAGGATCCTGCGCCCCGCCGCCGACCCGTTCCAGCCTTCGGGCGGGCTGGTGCAGCTGTCGGGCAATCTGGGTCGCGCCGTCATCAAGGTCTCGGCCGTGGCCGAGGATAGGCATGTGATCGAGGCCCCGGCACGCATCTTCCATGACCAGAATGCCGTGAAGACCGCCTTCCAGAAGGGCGAGATCACCGAGGATACGGTCGTCGTCGTCCGCTATCAGGGGCCCAGGGCCAACGGGATGCCGGAACTGCACAGTCTGACGCCCACCCTTTCGGTGCTGCAGGATCGCGGTCTGCGGGTGGCGCTGGTCACCGACGGGCGGATGTCGGGCGCGTCGGGCAAGGTGCCGGCCGCGATCCATGTCAGCCCCGAAGCGGCCGACGGCGGTGCGCTGGCGCTGTTGCGCGACGGCGATGTGATCCGGCTGGATGCGAAAGCCGGCACGCTGAGCGTGCTGGCCGATCTGACGGACCGCAGCCCCGCCCCCGCAGATCTGGACGCCAACCGCCATGGCATCGGGCGCGAGCTTTTCGAGATGTTCCGCCAGAATGTCGGCCCCGCCACCACGGGCGCAGGCATCGTCGTCTGAGACAGGAGAACGCCATGACCCCCGAACATGCCTCGGAGCTGACTGCACGGGTCTGCCGTCTTGCCCCGGTCATCCCCGTCCTTGTGATCGAGGATGCCGCCCTTGCAACCGGCCTTGCCCGGGCGCTTGTGGCCGGTGGCCTTCCCGCGCTGGAAGTGACGCTGCGCACGCCTGCCGCACTGGACGCGATCCGCGAGATGGCAAAGGTCGAGGGTGGGGTCGTCGGGGCCGGAACCCTGCTGACCGAAAAGGATGTCGCCGCCGCGAAAGAGGCGGGGGCCAGTTTCGGCGTCTCGCCCGGGGCGACCGACCGGTTGCTTGCCGCGTGCGAGGATCACGACCTGCCGCTTCTGCCCGGCGTGGCGACCGCGACCGAGGCGATGCGGCTGCTTGAACGTGGCTATACCGTCCAGAAGTTCTTTCCCGCCGAGGTCAACGGCGGTGCCCCCGCCCTGAGGGCGATCGGCGCACCGATCCCGCAGGTCTCGTTCTGCCCCACGGGCGGTGTGAGCCTCGGGAATGCACCCGATTATCTTGCCCTGCCCAATGTGCTGTGCGTCGGTGGAAGCTGGGTCGCCCCCACGGCCCTGGTCAAGGCGGGCGACTGGGATGCGATCACCGCGCTGGCCATCGAGGCGGCGGCCCTGCCGCGCGCATAGGGGCTGGCGTCAGACGAACCGCATCAGAAGCATTGGGGCGAGACTTCCCAGAGGGGCGTCTCGGTCGGCTCCTGCAGCACGAAGACACCAACCCCCTGCCGGACCGGCCCGCCGCCGGCCGCGATATGAAACTCGATCGCCGTCGCCGTACTGTAGGGTCCAGGCGGCGTCCATTCGACATCCCCGGGGCGAAGCGCCCGCTCGGAACAGGCGATCCGCGTCTGGACGATGGTGCCGACGGCGGGTGCGTTGCGGAAGCTGCGCATGACCTCGCCCGTCACGGTGCAGAAGCCCTGCGCATCCGGGCCTGTGACTGTGAAATCGCCGATCTGGAGCACCATCGCGGCGGCCCTCAGATCATCCTCGAACAGGCAGGGCGGAATGTCGGCACCTGCGGCGGCGGGACCAAGGACCAGGGCAAGGCAGGCAGCGGCAGGGCGCATGGTGGCTCCTTTGCGGACAGGGTTGCGCGCCAAAGGGTGCCCGTCACCGCCTGCCCTGTCCAGCCCCGGCGGCGGGATGGCTAGCGGCAGCTTCGGTCGGGTTGCCAGTGAATGGCCTCGGTCGAGGCCTGCAGCAGGAACACACCTGCGCCAAAGGCCGCAGGGCCGCTGCCCGCGCCGATGTGCAATTCGACGACAGGCGCCGCACGCAACACATCGGGCGGGGTCCACATCGTCGGCCCGATCAGCTCGGTGACATTCACGCAAGGCACCGTCGTCTGAACCCGCGTCCCCACCTCGATCGGGCCACGGAAACTGCGCAGGACAGTGCCGGTCAGAGTGCAGTTGCCATATGGGTTAGGGCCGTCCACCTCGGTCTGGCCGATCTGCAGCACCATCACCGCCTGCCGCAGCATCCGGTCGTATTCGCAAGGCGGCAGCATGGCCCGGGCGGGGCCTGGCAGCAGGATGGCAAGGGACAGGCAAAGCGACAGGGTATGGTGGCGCATCGCAACAGGCTCCGCGAAACAGGGCGATCGAAAATGGCGCAAGATTGCCCGGCTTCCCCGCAGGCGTCCAGCGCCGATCCCGCGTCCTAGCCCCCGACCCGCCCGGCCCGCCCCCCGCGCCTGCGCGGCGGAGCGGCCGAAGCCAGCCCCGCCTGCAATGTGGCAGTCATCGGATGATCCGGGGCCGCCGCGCCGTACCGGTCCAGAAGGCCACGGATCGCAGGCGCGGGATCGGCACCCACCGGCAGGCTCAGCGCCCAGTCAAGAAAGATCGACCGGCATTCCGGGGCGCTGATCCCCTCGATCCGATAGGATTCGCGTACCAGCCCCTTGGGATCGTCCGGATCATGCGGATCTGTCGTCATGGTCCTGCCCCTGTTCCAATTCTCCGGCCAGAAGACCCTCTGCAACGCCCGCCGCGCGTCCGGCAGCGACCTGCATCGCAGCCAGAAGCGACCCCATGTCGCTTTGTCCCGTCTCGCGCAGGATGAAGCGCCGCCCGCCCGCGCCCAGTTCCTCGGGCTTCAGAAGCCCCCCCGTCAGAAGCCGGGCCGAGGCCTGAAGCCGCCAGAAAAGGTCGGCCGCATGGCACAGTGCCTCGGCCTGAGCCTCGGTCAGGATGCCCGCCCCCTGCCCCGCCCGGACCTGGGCGCCCGTTTCGCGCGCATCGCTGCCGGTCAGAAGGGCAGCCATCTGGGCGATCATTTCCACATCCTGTAGCCGCCCCGGCCCGGTCTTGGCATCCCAGTCGCCCTGTGGCGGCTTGGCGGCGGCGATCCGCGCGCGCATCTCGGCCACCTCGCGGCGGATGCCCGGGCCGTCCGATTTCGCGGCCAGAAGGCCCTGCCGGAACAGCTCGACCTCATGCGCCAGATCGGCGGCCCCGGCGATGGGGCGCGCCCGGGTCAGGGCAAGATGTTCCCAGGTCCAGGCCTCATCCTGCTGATAGGCCTTGAAGGACGCCAGCGAGGTTGCCACCGGCCCCTGCCGTCCCGAAGGGCGCAGGCGCATGTCGACCTCGTAGAGCGTGCCCTCGGCCGTGGGGGCAGTCAGCGCGGTCACAAGCGCCTGCGTCAGCCGCGCGTAATAGGGCCGCGCGGCCAGCGGGCGGGGCCCGTCCGAAGCCTCGGCCCCGTCGGCATCGTAGATCACGATCAGATCGAGGTCTGACGCCGCATTGAGCCTTGCTGCACCAAGCGAGCCCATCCCCAGCACCACCGCACCCCGCCCCGGCGGGGGCCCGTGTTTGGCGCCGAACTGCGCGCAGACATGGGGCCAGAGGCCCGCGACCACCGCCTCGGCCAGATCGGCATATTCGCGTCCCGCCTCGGCCGCGCCGATCAGGCCTTGCAGGTGATGCACCCCCACCCGGAAATGCCATTCCTTGGTCCAGCGGCGCGCGGCATCGAGGCGCTTTTCGTAATCCGCGACAGGATCGAGCGTGGTGGTCAGACTGTCCAACAGCCCGTCAACGCCGGGCCATGGGGTAAAGAACTGCCCGCCGATCACCGCGTCGAAAACGGCCGAATTGCGCGACAGATAGCGCGCAAGCGCAGGCGCCGTTGCCGCGATGTCGACAATCAGCCGGGTCAGCTGGGGATTGGCCTCGAAAAGCGCGAATAGCTGCACCCCCGCGGGCAGGCCCGCAAGGAACCCATCGAACTGAAGAAGCGCCTCTTCGGGGATCGCAGCCTCCTTCAGCCGGCGCAGGATGGCGGGCTTGAGGCGGCGGAAGATCTCGACCGCGCGGTCCGAGCGCAGGGCGGGATAGGTCAGCCAGCGGGCGGTGATCTCGGCGCCGAAATCATCGTCGGAGGCGTCGGGGCGGGGTGCGTCGGGGGCGAAGAAATCCTCGATCAGGTCATGGACCGCCTCGATCCGCTCGGTCAGGTCATGTTTCAGCGTGGCGACCTCGGTGCCCATGAAGGCGGCCAGCCGGGCAAAGCCTTCGTCGGTCGTGGGCAGGCTGTGGGTCTGGGCGTCGGCGATCATCTGCAGGCGGTGTTCCACCTCGCGATGGGCGCGGTAGTGGCCGGTGAGGCTTGCTGCCGCAGCCTCGGGCAGCCAGCCGCTTGCCGCCAGCTGCGCCAGCGCCGGAACCGTGCCGCGCAGCCGCAGCGACGGGTCGCGGCCACCCGCGATCAGTTGCCGGGTCTGGGCGAAGAACTCGATCTCGCGGATGCCGCCGCGGCCCAGCTTCATGTTGTGCCCCGGCAGCGACAGCGCCCCGTGCAGCCCCTTGTGATCGCGGATGCGCAGGCGCATGTCATGCGCGTCGCGGATCGCCACGAAATCAAGGTGCCTGCGCCAGACGAAGGGGGTCAGCGCCTTGAGGAACCGCTCGCCCGCCGGGATCGCGCCCGCGCAGGCGCGCGCCTTGATATAGGCGGCGCGTTCCCATGTCCGGCCCACGGATTCGTAATAGCTTTCCGCCGCCGCCATCGACAGGCAGACCGGCGTGACCGAAGCATCGGGCCGCAGGCGCAGGTCGGTGCGGAAGACATAGCCCTCGCCCGTCTGGTCGGACAGAAGTGCGGTCAGGCGGCGGGCCACGCGGACGAAACCGGCCCGCGCCTCGGCAAGGTCGGCATCCTCGAAGCGGGTCTCGTCGAACAACAGGATCAGGTCGATATCCGAGGAATAGTTGAGCTCGCCCGCCCCCATCTTGCCCATGGCCAGCGCCACCATCCCGCCGGCATCCGCGGCATCCTCCGGGCCAAGACCCGGCAGCCGGCCCCGGGCGATCTCGGCCGTCACGAAGGCGCGCAGGCCCAGTTCGACGGCAAGATCGGCGAAATCGGTCAGCGCGCCGGTGACGGTCTCAAGCGGCCAGACGCCGCCCAGATCGGCCAGCCCGGCCAGAAGCGCCACCTGCCCCTTTGCGCGGCGCAGGTCCGAGGCCAGCCTGTCGGGCGGGGCATCGCTCAGGCTTGCGAAAAGCGCGGCAAGCGCCCCTTCGGGATCGTCCAACGCGGGCAGGCTCCACTCGGCCTCGCGGGCGAGAAGCCCCGCAAGATAGGGGCTGCAGCCGGCCGTGCCTGCGATCAGTTCGCGCAGCGGGCCGGTCACGCCGGCGTAAAGCGGCAGGATGTCGTCGGCGCGGGCAGGCTCGAACGGGCGGGGGCTGCGGGTCTGGCGGGCGAAAAAGCTCATGACACGCAGCATGGGCGGGCCGGTGGGGATGGTCAATCGCGCAGGATCATCCAGGATGCCCATCGCCGGAACGGAGGGACCGCATGAGCAAGAGCCTGAAGCGCGTGATGGGGGCGATCGGGGCGGCGGGGCTGGACCTGCAGCCGGTCGAGATGCCCGAGAGCACAAGGACCGCCGCCGAGGCGGCGGCAGCGGTCGGCTGCGCGCTGGACCAGATCGTGAAATCCATCGTCTTTCAGGGGCAGGACAGCGGCCGGATACACCTGTTTCTGACCGCCGGCGGCAATCAGGTGGACCCGGACAAGGCCAGCGCGCTTGCGGGCGAGGCGCTGGGCCGCGCCGATGCGGGTGTGGTGCGCGACCGGACCGGTTTCGCCATCGGGGGCGTCGCCCCTGTCGGGCATCTGACCCCCTGCCCGGTCCACCTCGACCCGCGCCTGTGCGACTTCGCCACGGTCTGGGCCGCCGCCGGCACGCCGCGCCATGTCTTCGCCATCGCGCCCGACGACCTTCTTCGCCTGACCGGCGCCACCCTGGCGCCCTTCACCCGCGGCTGACGCGCACGCGCTGCAATGGCGATCCGCCACCCCTGCCCTTCGCTTTGGTCAAAATACTCCGGGGGGAGGCCGCAGGCCGTGGGGGGGCGCCCCCCCCCCCCCCCACCCCCACAACACCCCCCAGAGCTGAAAATGCCCCCCCCCCCAGCTCGCCCACCAAAA
>JAFIEN010000052.1 GCA_020832515.1 Rubellimicrobium sp.
TCGGACAAAAGCTCGTCGCGCCAGATGGTGATGGCCTGAAAGGTCAGCGGGCTTTCGCACAGCCCCAGGATCATCGTGTTGCGGCCGGCCTCGATCCGCTTGGCGATGGCGATCTCGCCCTCGCGGCTCAGAAGCTCGACCGACCCCATTTCGCGCAGATACATGCGCACCGGGTCGTCGGTCCGGTCCAGCTTCTCGTTGTCCGAACCGGCAAGCGCCACATCGCGGTTGCCACCAAGCGGCACCACCTCGCGCGAGGCGGCAGGATCCTCGCTCTCTTCGGATTCCTCTTCCTCGGTGACCTGGATGCCCATTTCCGACAGCATCGACATCACATCCTCGATCTGGTCGGACGAGACCTGATCGGGCGGCAGCACCGAATTGAGCTGGTCGTAGGTGATGTAGCCCCGCTCGCGCGCCTCGGAGATCATCTTCTTGACGGCCGTCTGGCTCATGTCCAGCGACATGTCGCTGTCCTGATCGGCATTCTTCTGGTCGTCGTCGGTATCCTTGGCCGCCATTCAAGGCTCCTCTTGTTCCCCGGACCTGGGTGATTCGCTTGATTCTCTTTGGTCCGAATCAATCCTTGCCATGACTGATTCGCAAGGTCTGCCAGACGATTGCACCGGGTCTGTGGCTTGTGGCGGCATTCACCCTGCCGGTTTCGGCTTCGCCCCCGGTCTTCAGCCCCGCTCCCGACCTTTCACGAAACGTATCTGCCCGAAAACATCCTGCGATCGTTCCAGATCGGCCTTGTCCAGCGCCATGCCGTTGGGCGCGATCACGACGTCGCGCAAGTCTTCGTGCTCGGGCCGCCGCGTGGTGTCGACCGCTGCCGCCGCCTGGCTCAGCCGCGACGTGACCCATTCCCCGGTGAGCGATTCGATATCCGATGTCAGCTCCTCGATCTCGACACGATGGCTTCTGCGGGCGGCCAGTCTGGCCAGTTCCTCGGCGACGGTCATGCGGGCAAGATCAACTTCGCCCGGCCGACGGATCGCCGGTATGAGGGCGATATGAGGCGCGGCCAGCAACTTTTCAAGATGTGCAGCCGCCTCGGGTGGCAGCGCATCGGGCGACAACGCACCGGCTCCATCGCCTTTCAGCAGGGCGCCTTGCAGCAGGGCATGGTCCGGATCGTCGCAGGGCATCGCCTCGAACGCGTCGATGAACTCGGGCAGCAAGGCCGGATAGCGGCAAAGAAGCACGAGGATGACGCCCACATGCAGGTGATCCTCGCTGCCCGCCGCCGCGGTCGACAGCATCGACCTGCGGGTCGCGGCCTGCACGGCTGCGCCTTGGGTGAAGCGGCCCCGGGTTTCGCGCCCCCCCGGCGCACGTCCACCCGGCGGGCTGCGGCGCGAGGCGCCGAACAACTCCCACCTGAGGGCGCGGATCTCTTCGCCGTAATGCGCGCGGATCGAGGGGTCGCGGATCCGCGCGATGGCCGCACGCAAGGATTTGTCCAGCGCCGCCTTGCGTTCCGGGCTGTCGAAATCGCGCGCTTCCGTCTCGCGCCGCCACAGAAGGCGCACCATCGGCTCGGCCCGGTCCAGCACCGCCTGCATCGCCCCCGGCCCCTCGGCCCGGATCAGGTCGTCGGGGTCCTTTCCCTCCGGCAGGATCGCAAAGCGCAGCCCCTTGCCCGCCTCCACCAGCGGCAGCGCCAGATCGACCAGCCTGAGCGCCGCCCCGATCCCCGCCTTGTCGCCATCGAGCGCGATCACCGGTTCATCCGCGATCCGCCACATCATCCGCAACTGATCCTCGGTGATCGCGGTGCCAAGGGGGGCCACGGTCGCGCCGAAGCCCGCCTCGGACAGGGCGATGACATCCATGTAGCCCTCGGCCACGATCAGCCGGTCCTCCTTGCCGGCGGCCTCACGTGCGGGGCCGTGGTTGAACAGCGCGCGCCCCTTGTCGAAAAGCTCGGTCTCGGGTCCGTTGAGGTATTTTGCCCGGGCATTCTGTGCCATCGCCCGCCCGCCAAGGCTGATGGCGCGGCCACGCGCGTCGCGGATGGGAAAGATGATGCGGTCGCGGAACCGGTCATAGGGCGCCCCTCCGCCCTCGGGCCGCGCCGCCAGCCCCGCCGCCACGATCAGTTCGGGCGCGATGCCCTTGCCCGTCAGATGCCGGATGACCCCCTGCCGGTCGTCGGGCGCAAAGCCGATGCCCCAACGCTCTAGAGCCGCCTCGGACAGCCCCCGTCGCGCCAGATAGGCCCGCGCGCCCTGCCCTGCGACAGTGCGCAACTGCAGCCGGTAGTACTGCACCGCCTGCTCCATCACCTCGGCAAGGCCTATGCGCGCCTCGGCCCGGCGCGCAGCCTCCGGGTCGCGGGCGGGCATGGTCATCCCGGCCTCGCGGGCCAGGATCTCGACCGCCTCCATGAAGCCCACATTCTCGGTCTCGCGCACGAAGGAAATGGC
The DNA here is from genome assembly GCA_020832515.1 of Rubellimicrobium sp. GTDB lineage: Bacteria > Pseudomonadota > Alphaproteobacteria > Rhodobacterales > Rhodobacteraceae > JAFIEN01. The sequence goes on from JAFIEN010000052.1 coordinate 2,433, forward strand.
GTCGCCCTTCGCATGGCAGCCGAAACAGTAGTAGTAGCCCTTCCTGTCATCCACATGGAAAGACGCGGATTTTTCCTGATGGAACGGGCACGGGGCCCAGAGATCGCCCTTGCCCTGGTTCGACTTGCGGCCGTCCCAGACAACCTTGCGCCCCACGACCTGCCCAAGCGACAGGCGACCGCGCAACTCGTCAAGGAATCCGGGGGGCAGCGACATGCGACGACTATCCTTCAAAGCCGCGTCGATTGCCATTCCCTTCCGCAGCCCGGCAGCACATCGCCGCAGCGCAGCCCGACATGTGCAGACCGGCGGGCGACGGGATCCTGCATCCGGCTGCGCTAGAAAAGAAGGGTCACCCCCAGCATGGCGGTGAAGGACATCACCACCACCGCACCCAGCCGCTCGTGCCCCATGCCCCGGCTTGCCTCGGGAAGCAGTTCGGAAAAGATCATCCACAGCATCGCGCCCGCCGCCAGCCCCAGCCCCACCGGCAGCCATGGTGCGAAGGCCAGCACGAACAGGAAGGCGGGCACCGCCAGCAGCGGCTGCGGCAGGCTCGAGACGATGCTCCACCACGCGGCCCGCAAGACGCTTGCGCCACGCGGCACCATGACAAGCGCGATGGCCAGCCCCTCGGGCACATTGTGCAGGGCGATGGCGATGGTGATGAAGTCCCCCAACTCGCGCCCGCCGCCATAGGCGACGCCGACGCCCACCCCCTCGGCCGCCGAATGGGCGGTCATGATGCCGATGATCAGAAGCACCCTCGTTGCATCCGCGCCGTGCACATGGGCGATGCTCAGCCCGTCATGCCGCTTGAGCCAGCGGCTTGCCAACATGATCAGGACGACACCCGCAATCACCCCTCCTAGCGTCCGCAGGGGGCTGAACCCGAACCCTTCGTCAAGCAGGCTGAAACAGGCCGCAAGCATCAGGCCGGCCGCCACGGCATTGCCGATGCCAAGCCAGCGTGCATCGGCCTTGCCCGCCAGAAGCGGCAGGGCGCCAAGCCCGGTCGCCAGCGCCGTGACCATGGCCGCCGCGAAGACAAGCAAGACGGTGGGTTCCATGAACATGGCGGGCTTTCTGGCTGGCAGGTCGGCTGGCTGGAGATCCCGTACTTAGAATAATTCTAAGTTTTGTCAATCTGCGCCCACGTCATCCACGCCGCGCGGCAAAGAAGTCCCGCAGCAGCGCCTCGGCCTCGGGTGCCGCGATCGCGTCATAGACGTCGGGCACATGATGGCATTGCGGATGGGCAAACACCCGTGCTCCATGGGCCACCCCACCCGATTTCGGATCCTGGGCTCCGTAGTAAAGCCGGCCGATCCGCGCGAACGAGATGGCTGCGGCACACATCGGGCAGGGTTCGAGCGTGACATAGAGGTCGTGGCCCCCCAGCCGCTCAAAGCCGGCCGCGGCGCAGGCAGCGCGGATGGCAAGGATCTCGGCATGGGCGGTCGGATCGGACAGCTCGCGCACCCGGTTGCCGGCCTGCGCCACGATCCGGCCGGCGGGGTCAACCACGACCGCGCCCACCGGCACCTCGCCGCGCGCGGCGGCGGCCCGCGCCTCGGCCAGCGCGACCTCCATATGGGATCGGAACACCATGCCCCTTCATCGCCCGTCCGAAAGGCCGCTGGCAAGGGCGCGCGCAACCGTATAAGCGGCGGCCATGGACAGTGACACACCAGAAACCGCCCCCACCGACAGCACTGCGCCGAAGACGGGCGAACGGATCGCCAAGGCCCTGTCGCGCCGCGGCGTGGCCTCGCGCCGCGATGCCGAAAGGATGATCCTTCAGGGCCGCGTCAGCGTGAACGGCAAGGTCGTGACTTCGCCCGCGCTGGACGTGACGCCGGGCGACCGCCTTGTCGTCGATGGCAAGCCGGTCCCCGAGGCCGAACCGACGCGCCTGTGGCTTTATCATAAGCCGCCGGGCCTTGTGACGACGGATGCCGACGAACAGGGCCGCCCGACGATCTATGAGGGCCTGCCCGAGGGCATGCCGCGGGTCATGTCCGTGGGTCGGCTTGACCTGACCTCGGAAGGCCTCCTGCTTCTGACCAATGACGGCACGGCCAAGCGCCGGCTGGAACTGCCCGAGACAGGCTGGCTGCGCCGCTACCGGGTGCGGATCAACGGCGCGGTGTCGGAAGCTGATCTTGACCGGTTGCGCGCGGGGCTGACGGTCGAGGGGGTGGATTATCAGCCGATGGAGGTCAGCTTTGATCGCCAGCAGGGTGCGAACGCCTGGCTGACCGTGGGCCTGCGCGAGGGCAAGAACCGCGAGATCCGCCGCGTCATGGAAGCGTTGGGCGTCACCGTCAACCGCCTGATACGCGTCAGCTACGGCCCCTTCCAGCTGGGCGAGCTTGCCCCCGGCGCGGTCGAGGAAGTGCCGCGCCGCCGCGTGCGTGACCAGCTTGGCCTCGAGGGCGCAAGCCCACAACCGCTGCGCAGCCGAAAGGCCGCTCTGGCGGGCGCCGGTGCCGGGGCTGCGGGCAAAGCCGGCCACAAGCGCCCCCTGAAGGGCAACCGCCCCGCGCCGACCGACCGCCCCGCCCGCTCGACCGCCAGTCGCAGCCACCTTGCCGAGGGGCCGAAGTCCGCCCCCGGCAAGGCTGCAAGGCCGCGGCCCCTCGACACCGACCGGGCCCAGTCCGCGCGCCCTGCCAAGCCGCGCTGGACGAAGGAAGGTGACCGCCCCGGGCGCGAGCACGGACCCGGGCAGGCCGCCGGGACGCGACCGGGGCAAGACCGGCCCCAGGGGCACCGGCAGGATGACCGCGCGGCCGAGGCCGGGGGAGGCAAGCCGCGCTGGACAAAGGACAATCGCGCGAACGGACCACAGGACAGGACATCCGGCCCCCGCAGCGCCAAACCGCGCACAGGGCCGGCCGATGCCGACAGGCCGAAGTGGTCCGGGCCGCGCGACGGGGCCAGCTCCGGGGCAGGTGACCGCAAGCCCGGCCACCCCAAGGGCAGGCCCGCCTCCGCCGCGTCCCAGGGCCACAAGCCGCGCACGGGCGACGGTCGGGATGCAGGCCCCTCGGACGCCAGAGGCAAGCCGCGCGACACAGGCCGACCGGACAAGGCGGCCCCCCGCACCGGAGGCAAGTCGTGGGGCCAGGACAAGTCCGGCACCCCGGGCAAGCCCCGCGCCACTGGCAAGCCGGGCACGACGGGAAAGCCGGTCTCCGGCAGCAGGCCGGGCACGACGGGCAAGCCGGGTTTCGGCGGCAGGCCGGGCACGGGCGGCGGCGAGCGATCCCGCGGGCCGGAACCGGGTGGCCCGTCGCGCGGGCCGGGCAAGCCATCGGGGCGGCCGACCGGACCCCGCAAGCCAAAGGACTGAGTGCCCGGCCGCAGTCGTGGCCGGGGGACGCGTCTTGCGGCTTTCTTGCCCCGCGCGCGGCTTGACACTTAAAATTGCGGCCGATCTCGCCTATTATCACGAAGACGCTGTTCTGGAATTGTGCAGATGCTTCGATTGGTGCTGTTCGCTCTGGTTGCCGCCATGATCGTGTTCACGATCGGGGCCGTGGTTTCCGTGTTCACCCCGGCAAGCAGCACCCCCACCCCAAGGAGGTCCGATCCGATGCCGGCAGCCCTGCGCAATACCGCCTTCGTCCTTCTGATCGTGCTCATGATCGGGGTGGTGACCGGCTGGTTGGTGCCCGCCTGATGGCCCGTCAGTTTGGCGGAAAGCACAGCCCGCAAGCCAAGGGCGCAAGTCCGGCACAAAAGGCCGCGCAGGTGGCGTTGGCCGAGGATCGCCGGGTCGATGCGGCGGGCGCGAAGTCGAACCTGATGTTCGCCCCGCCCGTGATCCTTGCCTTCACCTCGCTCACCGGGGGGCCGGTGGCCCTGACCGCGGGCCTGATCGGCGCTGCGATCCTGGCCCTTGCCGCCTGGCTCTTGCGCGAGGGGCTGAGGGCCGAAGCGGCCTTCGCGGCCCGTCCCATCGCCCGCAGACCCGCCCTGCCCCGCAAGATCCTTGCCGCCGCCCTGACCGGGATCGGAGTCGCCATCGCCGCCAGCATGAAGGCGGGTGATGTGGTGGGCGGCCTGCTTTACGGCATCGCGGCCGGAGGGCTGCATCTGGCGGCCTTCGGCCTGGATCCGCTCAAGGACAAGCGGGTCGAGGGGATCGACACCTTCCAGCAAGAGCGCGTCGCCCGCGTGGTCGACGAGGCCGAGACCTATCTGAACACGATCCGCGACCAGATCGCCGCGCTGAACGACCGCGCGCTCGAGACGCGGGTTGCCAGCTTTCGCGGCCTTGTCCGCCAGATGATCCGCACCGTCGAGGAAGATCCCCGCGACCTGACGCAGGCACGCAAGTATCTGGGCGTCTATCTGATGGGTGCCCGCGACGCGACGGTGAAATTCGCCGATCTTTACCGCCGCACCGGCGACGCGCAGGCCCGCGCGGATTACGAGGCGCTTCTGACCGATCTCGAGGCGAATTTCGCGGCCAGCACGCAGAAGATGCTGGAAGGCGGGCGGACCGACATGGATATCGAGATCAAGGTTCTGCGCGACCGTCTGCAACGCGAGGGCGTGCGCGCCCCGCTCGAATGACAGGTCCGGGTGACGAGGGCTTCGTGACAAGCGCCCGACCCGACTTGAGAAACGTGACGACTGCCCAGGTGACGATCAGAAAAGGGAAGTGACATGGCTGACGATGTGCGTGAAGCGGCTCAGGCCGCATTGGCCGAGGTCGAAAAGGTGACGGCGGTGATCCTGCCCGAGCCCTCGACCGCGATCGTGCCGCTGGATCAGGCCCCACCCGAACTGGGCGAGGATATCCGCAAGCGGATGGCCGAACTGGACATGACCAGCACCAATTCCATCGTCTCGTTCGGCAGCCGCGCCCAGGCGGAATTGCAGGTGATCAGCCAGTCCATGCTTGCCGGTGTGCGCAACAAGGACGTGGGCCCGGCAGGCGACAGCCTGCGCGGGATCGTCACGACGATCCGGGGCTTCTCCTCGAGCGAGCTTGACCTGCGCCGCGAGCGGAGCTTCTGGGAAAAGCTTACCGGAAAGGCCGCCCCGATCGCGCGCTTCACCGCGAAATACGAAGAGGTGCAGGGCCAGATCGACAAGATCACCGGCGACCTTCTGCGCCATGAGCATGTGCTGCTGAAGGATATCGAGTCGCTCGACCAGCTTTATGACAAGACGCTGGCCTTCTATGACGAGCTTGCCCTTTACATCGCCGCCGGCGAGGCGAAGCTGGCCGAGCTTGACGGCGAGATGATCCCCGCCAAGGAGGCCGAGGTGCAGGCAGCAGCCGAGGATCAGGGCGTGATGAAGGCGCAGGAGTTGCGCGACCTGCGCTCGGCCCGCGACGATCTTGACCGGCGGGTCCACGACCTGCGGCTGACCCGGCAGGTGACGATGCAGTCGCTGCCCTCGATCCGGCTGGTGCAGGAGAACGACAAGAGCCTTGTCACCAAGATCAACTCGACGCTGGTCAACACCGTGCCGCTGTGGGAAACCCAGCTGGCCCAGGCCGTGACGATCCAGCGCAGCGCCGAAGCGGCCAAGGCCGTGCGCGATGCCAATGACCTGACGAACGAGCTGCTGACCGCCAATGCCCAGAACCTGCGCGACGCCAATCGCGTCATCCGCACCGAGATAGAGCGCGGCGTCTTCGATATCGAAGCGGTGAAGGCCGCCAACGACAACCTGATCGCCACGATCAACGAAAGCCTGCAGATCGCCGACGAGGGCAAGGCAAGGCGCGCCACGGCCGAAATCGAACTGCAGAAGATGGAGGCCGAGTTGAAGTCGACGCTTGCCAGCGCCAGCGCCCGCGCGACCGGCGCGTGACAGGCAGGTTGGCCGATCCCCTGCCCGTTGCACGCCGCTCCGGGCAGGTCGGGCCGCTTGCATGAGTTCGGGGCAGTGAAACGGGGGGGCACGAGGCGGCTTGGCTGGGCGGCGGCTGCGGGTGCCGCACTGATGCTGGCGGGCTGCGATCCGGGCGGGCCGGGCCCGGTCGACACACCCCCGCCCGAGCCGCCCCCAACCGAGCTTCTGCCCGCCGACCCGCCGCCCCCCGAACGCTCCGAGGCGAGCCGGGCTTTGTCGGTGCATTATCAGCGGCTGCAGAACGACCTTCTGTCGCAGGGATTGCTGCGGGGCGATGGCGGAGGTGCGGATGCGCCCTTCACCGACACGATGCTGGCGCGCAACTTCATCCGCATCGCCTTGTTCGACGAATATGTCACGGATGACGGCCGCATCCGCGCCGAACAGCGCATCAGCCGCCTGCGCCGCTGGCAACAGCCGATCCGCATGAATGTCGAGGTCGGCGCGACCGTGCCCGCCGATCAGGCCGCCCGCGACCGCGCCTCGATCGGCGCCTATGCAGCGCGGCTGTCGAACCTGATCGGCCTGCCGATCACCCAAAGCCCGGCCGAAAGCGCGAATTACCATGTCCTGATCATGAACGAGGATGACCGGCTTGCCTCGGAGGCCCGCATCCGCGAACTTGCCCCCGGCATTTCCGACACGACCCTGCGGGCGCTCATCGGGATGCCGCGCTCGACGCTTTGCATCGTCGTGGCCTTCGCCGAGGATGGCGGCTACGCCTATACCCGTGCGCTGGCCGTGATCCGGGGCGAGCATCCCGATGTCTTGCGCCTTGCCTGCATCCATGAAGAGATCGCCCAGGGACTTGGCCTTGCCAACGACCACCCGCAGGTCCGCCCCTCGATCTTCAACGATGACGAGGAATTCGGGCGGTTGACCAACCATGACGAACTGCTGCTAAGAATACTCTATGACCCGCGCCTCAGGCCCGGAATGACCGCCGCAGAAGCCGCCCCCATCGCTCGCGAGATCGCGACCGAGCTGATGGGCGGCCCCTCGTGACACGAAAGGATTGATCGGAAATGGTTTTCAACTTCATCAAGGGCCAGTTCATCGACGTCATCGAATGGACCGATGACTCGCGCGACACGATGGTCTGGCGGTTCGAGCGTTATGGCAACGAGATCAAGTACGGCGCCAAACTGACCGTGCGCGAGGGGCAGACCGCCGTCTTCATCCATGAAGGCGTGCTGGCCGATGTGTTCACCCCCGGGCTCTACATGCTCGAGACGAACAACATGCCGATCCTGACCACGCTCCAGAACTGGAGCCACGGGTTCAATTCGCCCTTCAAGTCCGAGATCTATTTCGTCAACACCACCCGCTTCAACGACAACAAATGGGGCACCAAGAACCCGATCATGTGCCGCGACCCCGAATTCGGCGCGGTCAGGATCCGGGCCTTCGGCACCTATTCGATGCGCGTCACCGATGCCGGCACCTTCATGACCGAGATCGTGGGCACCGACGGCGAATTCACCCGCGATGAGGTGTCCACGCAGATCCGCAACATCGTCGTGCAGGAGGTCAGCCGCGTGCTGGCCGGCTCGGGTATCCCGGTCCTCGACATGGCGGCGAACACCGCCGATCTGGGCAAGATCGTGACCGAGGCGATATCGCCCACGATCGGCAATTACGGCCTCTCGATCCCGGAATTCTACATCGAGAACATCTCGCTGCCGCCCGAGGTCGAGAAGGTGCTGGACCAGCGCACCTCGATGGGGATCGTTGGCGATCTGCAGAAATACGCCCAGTTCACCGCCGCCCAGGCCATGACCAAGGCCGCCGAGAACCCCGGAACGGCGGGGTCCGCGATGGGCATGGGGCTTGGCATGATGATGGGCGGGCCCGCGGGCCCATGGGGTGCCGCGCCCGCAGCGCCTCAGGCCGCACCTGCCGCCGCCGCTCCGCCCCCGCCGCCACCGCCCCCGGCGGAAACCGTCTGGCATGTGGCCGCGAACGGCCAGACCACCGGCCCCTTCGGCGCGGCCGATCTGGGGCGCATGGTGACGCAAGGTAGCTTTGCCCGCGATACGATGGTCTGGACCCCCGGTCAGGACGGCTGGAAACCCGCCGGAGAGATCGCCGAACTTGCCCGGCTGTTCACCGTGATGCCGCCCCCGCCGCCGCCCGGCGTGTGATCCGATGCGCCGCCCGGCCATCATGGCGCTGCATCAAGGCACGGCCTTCCTGCTGCCTGCCCCGATCAAGGGTGGCCGGCAGGGGGCCGCCCGACACCGGGGCCTGGTGCCGGCAGGTGACGGTCGGCCGGTGCGGTCGGGGAAGAAACCGGGCGGCCGGGCGAAGGGCCAGCATCCTCCGGCGCATCCGGGGATGTGTGCGCTTCTGGCCGGGACGTTGGGACTGGCCCTTGCGGCACGTCCCTCGCCTGCGTCCATCGACGCGACCTGGTCCGGCCTGATCCTGCATCCCTGCGCCGCGATGATCCACGCGATCCTCCACCTCTGGCGGCAGACCTCGCTTGGCGATGGCCCCCTGCGCGCCGTGACGCCGCATTTCATGCCCAGGTATCTTTGACGAAGGCCCTTTCAGATGTCCGACACGACCACCACCGTCAGCCCCGAAGAGGAATACCGCTTTCCCTGCGAACAATGCGGCGCGAACCTGCGCTTCACGCCGGGTGCAAAGGAACTGACCTGCACACATTGCGGCCATGTGCAGGAGATCGACCTTGCCGCCGAGGGCGTCGATACCGAGGCCCCGACGCGCGAGATCGACTATACCTCGATGCTGGCCCAGCTCCAGCGAACCGCCGATTACGAGGAGACCCGCACCGTCGCCTGCCCCTCCTGCGGGGCCCAGACCGAGTTCCATGAATCCTCGCAAGCCGCCCGCTGTCCCTTCTGCGACACACCCGTCGTCAAGGACACGGGCACCCACCGGCAGATCAAGCCCGCCGCCGTCATCAGCTTCGTGATCAACGAGGATGCCGCGCGCGAGGCGATGACGAAATGGCTGGGCCGGCTGTGGTTCGCGCCCAACGGGTTGAAGGAATACGCCCGCAAGGGGCGGCAGATGGCCGGGATCTATGTCCCCTACTGGACCTTCGACGCCGATACCCGGACGAATTACCGCGGCCAGCGGGGGGACGCCTATTACGAGACCCGCACCGTGGTGCGCGACGGCAAGACCCAGACCCAGCGCGTGCGCAAGATCCGCTGGCGCAGTGTCTCGGGCCGGGTGGCGCGGTTCTTCGACGATATCCTTGTGCTCGCGTCGAAATCCCTGCCCAAGCGCTATACCGACGCGCTGGAGCCATGGGATCTAAAGGCCCTTGTCCCCTATCAGCCCGGCTTTCTGGCCGGGTTCGATGCCGAGGGCTATCAGGTCGAATTGCCCGAGGGGTTCGACGAGGCCCGCCAGATCATGGACCGGATCATCCGGCAGGATATCCGCCGCGACATCGGCGGCGACGAGCAGCGCATCAGCATGGTCGACACGGCGATCAGCGACGTGACCTTCAAGCATGTGCTGCTGCCGGTCTGGATGGCCGCCTACAAGTTCAAGGGCCAGACCTACCGCTTCGTCGTCAACGGCCAGACCGGCAAGGTCCAGGGCGAGCGGCCCTGGTCCTGGGTCAAGATCACCATCGCCGTGGTGATCGCGCTGATCGCGATCGGACTGGCTGTCTACTACGGCGAGGTTCTTCAGTAGTCCGGACGATGCCCGGGGGCGGATGTTGCGCCGCCCCCGACCGGGTTTGCCTCGGGCAGATCAACCGGTGGTGATCCTCACTTTCTTCGTAGCCAGGGCGGCTTCGGCCCTGCGCGGGATGGTGACGGTCAGGACGCCGTCCTTCAGCGTGGCGCTGACCGCATCTTCATCAGCATCCGCCGGAAGCCGGAAGCTACGCGAAAAGCTGCCGTATTGCCGCTCGCTGAAATAGTAGTCCTCGGTCTTCTCTTCGCGCTCGGATTTCTTTTCGCCCTTGATCACAAGGCTCCCGCCTTGCGCGGTAACGGCGATGTCGTTTTCGGCCACGCCGGGCACCTCGAGCGTGATGCGATAGGCATCATCCGCCACGGCGGCATCGGCCGCAGGTGACAGGAACTCGGCCAGACGCAGGCCGAAGTTCCGCAGCGGATCGAAAAGATTGGGCCAGAGGCCCGGGGTCTGGGTTTTCTCCACCATGTCTCATCCTCCGAAAATGCAGGATGAAGCAAGCTTGCCACGACAGGTCGCCTGTACCTTGACAAGGATCAAACCGGTTGCAGGCCACCACCCCGCGCCTGTATTCCCGCGCGACATGAACGGAGGCCACCATGATACTGACCTGCGGCGAAGCCCTGATCGACATGCTCCCCCGCAGCACGCAGGCCGGGGAAGACGCCTTTGCCCCCTACGCGGGCGGCGCGGTCTTCAACACGGCCGTGGCACTTGGCCGGCTGGGCGCGCCGGCGGCGCTGTTCACGGGCCTGTCGTCCGACCTGTTCGGCGATCTGCTGCGCCGGGTGCTGGCCGAAAGCCATGTGTCGCATGCGCCTGCCCATGTCTCGGACAGGCCCACGACACTGGCCTTCGTGCGGCTGGTCGAGGGGCAGGCCAGCTATGCCTTCTATGACGAGAATACCGCCGGCCGGATGCTGACCGAGGCCGATCTGCCCGCAGTCGGTACCGAGGTCGCGGCGCTCTTCTTCGGTGGCATCAGCCTTGTGGGCGAACCCTGCGGCACCGCCTACGAGGCGCTTCAGACGCGCGAGGCGGGGGCGCGGGTCACGATGCTCGACCCCAACATCCGTCCCGGCTTCATCACCGACGAAGGCGCCTATCGTGGGCGGCTTGACCGGATGCTGGCGCGGGCAGACATCGTCAAGGTCTCGGACGAGGATCTGCACTGGATCCTTGGTCCCGGCGCGATCCCCGATCTGGCCGGGCGGTTGCTTGCCATGGGGCCGCGCCTTGTCTGCGTCACCGAAGGGGCCGAGGGGGCTGCGGGCTACACCTCCCGCTTTACCGTCCGGGTGCCCACGCCGCGCGTGACCGTCGCCGATACGGTGGGCGCGGGCGATACGTTCAACGCAGGTCTTCTGGCCGCACTCTGGCAGGCCGGGGCGCTGACGAAGGCGGGCATCGCCGGGCTGGATGAGGACAATGTCCGCGCCGCCCTGTCGCTTGGTGCGCGGGCGGCTTCGGTGACCGTATCGCGGGCCGGGGCCAATCCGCCCTGGGCACACGAGGTTCCGGAATGAAGGCGCTGGTCCAGCGCGTGACCGAGGCCGCCGTCAGGATCGACGGTGAGGTCGTGGGAAAGATCGGCCCCGGCCTTCTGGTGCTGGTCTGCGCGATGCAGGGCGATGACGATGCCTTGCCCGCCCGTCTTGCGGCCAAGGTCGCACGTCTGCGCATCTTCCGCGACGATGAGGGCCGGATGAACCGGTCCTTGCTCGATACCGGGGGGGCCGCGCTGGTGGTCAGCCAGTTCACCCTTGCCGCCGACACATCGCGCGGCAACCGCCCCGGCTTTTCCACCGCCGCCGACCCCGAGACCGGCGCGCGGCTCTATGAGTTCTTTGCTGAAGCCCTGCGGGCCGAGGGGGTGACGGTGGCAACGGGCCGGTTCGGGGCCGACATGCAGGTGAGCCTTGTCAACGACGGCCCGGTCACGATCCCGATGGAGATTGCCGCCGCCGGGTAAAGACGGCCATCTGGCTTGCCCCGCCCAGATCGGGATGGCAGCCCGCCAGATCGCGGAAGGCCACGCCATAGCCTCCGCTCAGCGCGGTGCGCTCGGACCAGCGGCGGAATTGGGCCCTTGTCCATTCGAACCTGTGGCCGGGATGGCGGAAGCGGTGGGCGGGCACACCCAGAAGCGGGTTGAATTCGGCATTCGGCGTCGTGACGATCACCACGCGCGGGCGGATCGTGGCAAAGATCGCGCGTTCCATGCGGGGCAGGTCGGCGGGGGAAAGGTGTTCGATCACCTCGATCAGCGTCACGCAATCGAACCGCGCCAGCCGCGCGTCGGGCGTCAGGACCGAGCCTTGCCAGAGATCGCACCGGTCCGCCCGAATTTGCAGAATTCGGGCCAGCCGCGCGCGCAGCCGCGCCAGCGCCTCGGCCGAGACATCGACGCCCACCAGACGCGCGATCCCCGGCTCCTGCGCCAACCGCAGGAACAGGTCGCCCGCCCCGCAGCCCAGATCGGCGACACTTTCCACCCCCGCGTCCCGGACCGCCTGCAGCACGGCCCCCAGCCGCTCCTCATGCAGAACCGTCGTCACAGCGGCCAGACCATCAGCAGAAGCGGCAGGCTGATCGCCACGACCAGCACCTCGAGCGGCAGGCCAAGCCGCCAGTAATCGCCGAAGCGAAAGCCGCCGGGGCCAAGGATGATCGTGTTGTTCTGATGCCCGATCGGCGTCAGGAAGGCGCAGGATGCCCCGATCGCCACCGCCATGAGGAAACTGTCCGGGCTGACACCAAGTGTCGCGGCGATGCCGAGGGCCACCGGGCACATCACGGCGGCGGTGGCGGCATTGTTCATCACATCCGACAGGAACATCGTGGTCACAAGGATCACCGCGAGTGCGGCCACGGCATTGCCCTGTGCCACATTCTCCACCAGAAAGCGCGCCACAAGATCGGCGGCACCCGTCGCCTCCATCGCGCCCGCAACCGGGATCAGCGCGCCAAGAAGCACCACCACCGGCCAGTCGATCGCCGCATAGACCTGCCGCGCCGGCACCGTGCGCAGGACCATGGAGGCCAGTGCCCCCAGCGCAAAGGCCACCGCCGCGGGCAGGATGCCGAAAGCCACCAGCGCGACCGAGGCCAGCATGATCGCGCCCGCGATCAGCGCCATCCGCGGCTCGGGGATGCGCAGGTCCCGCTCGCCCATCGGCACGCAGCCCGATTCGGCCACAAAGTCGGCCATGGCCTCGGCCGGCCCCTGCATCAGCAGAAGATCGCCCGATCGCAGCTTCAGCGCGCGCAGCCGCGTCTGCGGCGACCGGCCCGAGCGCGACACTGCCAGCAGGTTCAACCCCGACCGCGTGCGCAACCGCAACTCGGTGGCCGACCGCCCGACCAGCGTCGAATCGGGCAGGACGACCAGCTCGCGCAGGACCGGCTCTTCGTCGCGGGGCGCGGCGGCCTCGGCCTCCTTCCCGGTCGCGCCTTCGCCCTCATCCACGGATCCCGATGCAGGATCGGCCTCGTCCTCATCGCCGGGCGCCGTCTCCGAAGAGTGGCCCTGCTCTTCCAGCACCAGACCGAAGGCCGACATCGCCTCGGCCAGCCCGTCGACATCGGCCTCGACGATCAGGATGTCGCCCGCGCGCAAAAGCCGTCCGCCATGGGGCGCGTTGATGCGCACCTCGTTGCGGACAAGGGCCACGATCTGCGCACCGCTCTTGTCGATATCCGCCTCGACGTCGCGCAGGGTCATGTCGACGGCACGGCTGCGCGCGGGCACGCGCAGTTCGGTCAGATAGGCGCCGGTCTCGAAGGCCTGCCCGGCGGCCGATTTGCGCAAGGGCACCAGCCGCCAACCCAGGATGACGACGAAGATCACCCCTGCCAGCGCCACCGCCACGCCCACCGGCGCGAAGTCGAACATGCCGAAGGGCGCGCCCCGCGCCTCGGCCCGGAAGCCCGCGACGATCAGGTTGGGCGGCGTGCCGATCAGTGTGGTCATGCCGCCGAGGATCGTGCCGAAGGCGAGCGGCATCAGCAGCTGGCCGGGCGCAAGCTCCAGCCGGCCGGCCAGCTGCACGGCGACCGGCATCAGAAGCGCCATCGCCCCCACATTGTTCATGAAGCCCGAGAGCGCTGCCCCCAGCAGCATGAGTGCTGCCATGCTGCCCAGCCGCCCCGCCCGGCGCGGCAAGACGGCGCGCGCCAGCCCATCGACCGCCCCGGTCACATAAAGGCCGCGGCTGAGGATCAGCACGCAGGCCACGGTGATGACCGCCGGATTGCCGAAGCCCTTGAAGGCCAGCTCGGCCGGGACCAGCCCGGCCAGGACCGAGGCCAGCAGCGCCGCCAGCGCCACCACATCGTGCCGCAGCCGGCCCCAGAGGAACAGGCCCATGGTCATGACCATGATCCCCAGGATCAGCATCTGCGGCTGTGTCACGACGTCTTGCACGGCGCCCCCCTTTCCGCCGACGCAGATGCGCATGACTGTGCCGGCATCACAATCACCAAAGGCCGCCCGCCCGGCGAAACGGCGGGAAAGCGTCGGATTCCGGTGGTGGATCGGGTGCGGATCGTGCTTTGTCTTGCGCCGGAGCGAACGGAAGGAGACAGCAGGATGAGCGGCACCGAGATTTCCACCGGGGTCTATCTGACGCATCTGTTGCGCGCCTACGGGGTCGATACGGTTTTCGGCATCCCCGGCGTGCATACGATCGAGCTTTACCGCGGCCTGACCGGCAGCGGCATCCGTCATGTCACACCGCGCCACGAACAGGGGGCGGGTTTCATGGCCGACGGCTATGCCCGCGCCAGCGGCAAGCCCGGCGTCTGCTTCATCATCTCGGGGCCGGGCATGACCAATGTGCTTACCGCGATGGGCCAAGCCTATGGCGATTCGGTGCCGATGCTGGTGATCTCGACCGTGAATGCGCATGGGCGGATGGGCTCGGGCGAGGGGTGGCTGCACGAACTGACCGACCAGAGCGCGATGGCCGCCCCCGTCTCGGCCTTCAGCCGCACCATCCATCGGCCCGAGGAACTGGCCAGCGCCCTTGCCCAGGCCTTTGCCGTCTTCGACAGCGCCCGGCCGCGGCCGGTTCATCTGGAACTGCCGATCAATGTGATGCTGGCCCCGGCCGGGCATCTGCCCCTGCCGAAAACGGTCGCGCGCCTGTCGCGGCCCGCGCCGGATGCGGCCGAGCTTGCCCGCGCCGCCGGGATCCTGTCGGGCGCGCGCAGCCCGGTGATCCTTGCGGGCGGGGGCGCGGTCCGGGCCGCGGCACTTCCGGCGCTGGCCCGCGCGCTTGACGCGCCGGTCGCGATGACGACGAACGGGCGCGGGATCCTGCCGCCGGGCGATCCGCTGGGGGTCACGCTCTCGGCCTCCTGCCCCGCGACGCGGACGCTGATCGAAGGCGCGGACGTGGTGCTGGCCATCGGGACCGAGTTCGGCCCGACCGATTACGACATGTACGAGGACGAGGCCTTCCGTATACCCGGCCGGCTGATCCGCGTCGATATCGACCCGGCGCAGGCCGTGCGCGGCCGTCCGCCCGAGATGGCGCTGGGCGGCGATGCCGGGCGCACGGCCGAGATGCTGCTCGAGGCGATCGCGGCCCGCCCGGCGGG
>JAFIEN010000053.1 GCA_020832515.1 Rubellimicrobium sp.
GATGACCCTCAAACGGTAATCTCGGCGCAGCCGAAAGCGTTGATCAGACGTTCCCCAAGAATACATTTCCGAACACTTTGTGCATGTTGATCCTGATGGGCGCCGCTTCCGAAGAAGTGACTTGAGAAACCCCGGTGTTCGCCCCAACCTTAGATATGATTTTACGGCGAGCAACGGAATCACTTACAAGCCGCATCCCAACGGGTGGGCGGTATCTCGTGAAGTAATGGAGCAATACGATAAAGAGGGAAGATTGTTCTTCCCTCAAAAACAAGACGCCAGACTACGAAAGAAAATCTACTTGGACGAGAGTCCCGGCGTGCCGCTGACTGACATCTGGGACGATCTCCCTCCAATCCATGCCAGCGCAGCCGAACGCCTCGGCTACCCCACCCAGAAACCCGTGGCCCTGCTCGAACGCATCCTCTCGGCCTCCTCCAACCCCGGCGATGTGGTGCTCGATCCCTTCTGCGGCTGCGGCACCACCGTGCATGCGGCCGAGAAACTCGGCCGGCAATGGATCGGGATCGACGTCACGCATCTGGCCATCGGCCTGATCGAGAAACGCCTGCGCGACGCCTTTCCCGAGGTGGCCTTCACCACCCACGGCGTGCCCCAGGATATCGACGGCGCACGCGACCTCGCCACCCGCGGCAAATACCACGAGTTCGAGAAATGGGCCCTCTCCCTCATAGCCGCCCAGCCCGGCAACCTGTCCAGGAAGGGCGCCGACAAGGGCATCGACGGCAACATCTGGTTCGGCCCCAAATCCGAAGGCCGCGCCATCGTCAGCGTCAAGGCGGGTGACAATGTCGGCGTGGCGCAGGTCCGCGACCTGCGCGGCGTGATCGAACGCGAAGGCGCGCAGATCGGCATCTTCCTGACCCTGACCCCGCCCACCAAACCGATGGTGACCGAGGCGGCGGCGGCAGGCCAGTTCGACCTTGACGGTTTCTCGCCCGTCCCCCGCATCCAGATCGTGACGGTGGACGAGGCGATGAAGCTGCACCACCGCGCCGTCGACCTTCCCGCCCGCCGCGACGACGCCTTCCGCAAGGCCGCGCGCGAGGCCAGGCCCGACAACCAGGGCCGGTTCGACCTGTAGGGCGGGGTTCACCCCGCCACCCCCTCGGCCACCCCCTCCGCCACTCCCTCAAGCAACCGCGCATCGTCTGCCACCGGCGGGGTGAACCTCGCCCTGCAGATGCCGCGCTACCCCCGATCCGGCGCCCTTCATCCCGCTGGCTCCGCGCCGACGCACCCTCTTGCCCAGATCAGCGCCCCCTGTCACAACGCCCCCATGAGCAGCGCGATCCTGACAATCGACCTTGATGCCATCGCCGAAAACTGGCGTGCGCTCGATGCGATGACCGGCTGCGAGACGGCGGCCGTCGTCAAGGCCGATGCCTACGGCCTGGGTGCGGCACAGGTGGCCCCGGTGCTGGCCCGTGAAGGCGTGCAGCGCTTCTTCGTGGCGATGGCCGAGGAAGGCGCGGCCCTGCGCGCGCAGCTTGGCCCCGATCCCGACATCCTTGTCTTTTCCGGTCACATGCCCGGCGACACGGACCTGATCGCCGATCACCGGCTGACGCCGCTCCTGAACTCGATCGACCAGCTGACCCTGCAGTTCGAGGCGCTCCCCGGCCATCCTTTCGGCATCCAGCTCGACACCGGCATGAACCGGCTGGGCATGGAATGGGAAGAATGGGCCGTCGTGGCCGAGATCGCGATCGAACAACACCCCGTCCTCGTGATGAGCCATCTGGCCTGCGCCGACGAGCCCGACCATCCGATGAACCCCTATCAGCTCGACCTGTTCCACCAGATGACCGACGGCATGGACGTACCGCGCAGCCTTGCCGCGACCGGGGGCATCCTGCTGGGCCCCGACTATCACTTCGACCTGACCCGCCCCGGCATCGGACTGTACGGCGCGGCCCCCTTCGTCCAGGCTCGACCCACCGTCCGGCTTGACCTGCCCGTCGTGCAGATCCGCAGCCTGCGCGAAGGCGAGGTGGCAGGCTACGGCAATTCCTGGCAGGCCGCCCGCCCCAGCCGCATCGCCACGCTGTCGACCGGCTATGCCGACGGGATGCTCAGGTCGCTGTCGCACAAGGCGCTGCTCTGGCACGAGGGCACCCCCTGTCCGCTGGTGGGCCGCGTCTCGATGGACCTGGTCACGGTCGATGTGACCGACCTGCCTCAGGAGCCTGCGTTCCTCACGCTGATCGGCCCCGGGCAGGGCGTGGATCAACTGGCCGATCAGGCGGGGACCATCGGCTACGAGATGCTGACCGCGCTCGGCCCCCGCTACGCCCGGCGGTACCTGTCGGGATGACGCGCCTTCTCGCTGCTCTGGGCAAGACCACGCTGGGCACGCTTGCGGCCCTGGGGCGGATTGCGATCTTCACCGGCCAGACCTTCGGCCACCTGTTGCGCCCGCCCTTCTACCCGCGCGAATTCGCCACGGCGCTTCTGCAGATCGGCTATTTCTCGCTGCCCGTGGTCGGGCTGACCGCGCTTTTCACCGGGGGCGCGCTGGCCTTGCAGATCTATTCGGGCGGCGCGCGCTTTTCGGCCGAGGCAGTGGTGCCGCAGATCGTCGCCATCGGCATGGTCCGCGAACTGGGCCCCGTTCTGGTGGGCCTGATGATCGCGGCGCGCGTGACGTCCTCCATCGCGGCCGAGATCGCGACGATGAAGGTCACCGAACAGATCGACGCGCTTGTGACGCTCTCGACCGATCCGATGAAATACCTCACCCTCCCCCGGGTTCTGGCGGCCACGCTGGTGATGCCGGTGCTGGTGGCGGTGGGCAATGTGATCGGCATCATGGGCGGCTGGCTGGTCGCCACGCAAAGGCTGGGCTTCAACCCGACCGGCTATCTCAGGAACACGGTCGATTTCCTCGAACTCCATGACATCGGCTCGTCGCTGGCCAAGGGGGCGGTCTTCGGCTTCCTCGCGGCCCTGATGGGCTGCTACTACGGCATGGCATCCGAACGCGGCGCGATGGGCGTGGGGCGGGCGACGAAGGGGGCGGTGGTCGCGGCGGCAGTGCTGATCCTTGCCGCCAATTTCCTGCTGACAGAGGCCTTCTTCTCGGCATGATCACGATCACCGGCCTGACCAGAAGCTTCGGGACAAAACAGGTCCTGCGCGGCGTCGACCTGCATGTGCCCAAGGGGCAAAGCATGGTGGTGATCGGCGGATCGGGCACCGGCAAGTCGGTGCTGATCAAATGCATCCTCGGCCTCGTCACCCCCGACGGCGGCACCATCACCGTGGACGGTCAGGACGTGACGCGCGTCCCCCGCGACGCCTTCCTCGCCCGCTTCGGGATGCTGTTTCAGGGCGGAGCGCTGTTCGATTCGCTTCCCGTCTGGCAGAACGTGGCCTTCCGCCTCCTGCGCGGATCCCTCAGGCGCCCCCGGCCCGAGGCGCGCGCCATCGCCATCGAGAAGCTGCGTCGCGTGGGCCTCGGCCCCGAGACGGCCGATCTCTACCCGGCCGAACTGTCGGGCGGCATGCAGAAACGCGTGGGCCTCGCCCGCGCCATCGCGGCCGAACCGCAGATCATCTTCTTCGACGAACCCACGACCGGCCTCGATCCGATCATGGCGGGCGTGATCAACGACCTCATCCGCGAGATCGTGACCGAAATGGGCGCAACCGCCATCACCATCACCCATGACATGTCCTCGGTCCGCGCCATCGCCGACCGGGTGGCGATGCTGCACAACGGCAAGATCCGCTGGACCGGCCCGGCAAGCCAGCTCGACAGCTGCGGCGATCCCTACGTGGCCCAGTTCATCCATGGCAGCCCGGACGGCCCGATCGAAACCCTGAGGTAACGATCCGGCCGCGCGTGGGCCCAGCCCGTCCCCCCAGCCCGTCCCACGACCCCTCGCACCCACGACAAGGCCCACGCACCCCCCGGGGCCGCCCAGCCAAACCCCTTGCACCTCCACGGCCCCTGCCCCAGCCTGACGCCACAGCGCAGCAATCCCAGACACCCCGATGCCCCTCCTCATCGCCGCCAACCTCTCGCTCCTCCTGCTGTTCCCGCTCTCGTGGTTCCAGCCGATCCTGCGCGCAGGCCTGCTCCCGCTCGTCTCGCTCGACGAAATCACCATCGTCTCGGGCCTGCAGTCGCTCTGGCGCGTCGACCCGGCGCTGGCCCTGATCGTCACCGCCTTCGCCATCTTTGCCCCGATGCTCAAGACGCTGGGCCTCGCGCTCGTCCATTTCGACCTCCTCTCGCCCCGCCTCACACCCGTGCTCGCCTGGATCGGCAAGCTCGCGATGGCCGACATCTTCCTCGTCGCCCTCTACATCGTCGTGGTGAAGGGCATAGGCTGGGGCAAGGTCGAGACCGCCTGGGGCCTCTACCTCTTCACCGCCTGCATCATCGCCTCGATCCTGATCTCGGCCCTGACACCCCGGCACAGCCTCACCTCATGAGCCCCTTACTCATTCGCTTTGGTCGAAATACTCCGGGGGGAGGGCCGAAGGCCCGGGGGGCAGCGCCCCCCACCGACGCTGCCCGGGATTGACCCCGACCCCCGGCCCCGCGAACATGCACCAGACACCGGAGACCCGACCCATGCACATCGCCGATATCGACACACCCGCCGTCCTGATCGACCTCGACATCCTGGAGCGCAACCTGCGCGCCGCGCAGGCCTACGCCGACACCCATGGCCTGAAACTCCGTCCCCATGTGAAAACCCATAAGCTGCCCCGGATCGCGCGGATGCAGATGGATCTGGGTGCCACCGGCATCACCGCCCAGAAACTGGGCGAGGCCGAGGCCATGGCCGACGGCGGCCTGACCGACATTTTCCTGCCCTACAACATCCTGGGGCAAGCCAAGCTCGACCGCCTCCACGCGCTCCATGAGCGCGTCAAGCTCTCGGTCATTGCCGACAGCGCGGTCACGGTCGCCGGCTACGCCGCCCGCTTCACCGATGCCGCCCATCCCCTGACAGTGCTGGTCGAATGCGACACGGGTGCCGCACGCTGCGGCGTGCAGGACGGGCACGAGGCCCTCGCACTTGCCCGCCAGATCGCCGCGGCCCCCGGCCTGCGCTTCGGCGGCCTCATGGCCTATCCGAAACGCGGCGACCTTGCCGGAACCTCGGCCTGGCTCGCCGCCACGATCCCGCTTCTGGCGGGCGCGGGCCTCGCACCGGACGTGGTCTCGACCGGCGGCACGCCCGACATGTTCCGGGCGGCCGAGGTCGGGGAAGCGACCGAGCACCGCCCCGGCACCTATGTCTACAACGACCGGATGCAGATCGGCTTCGGCCACGGCAACTGGGCCGATTGCGCAATGACGGTGCTGACCACCGTGGTCAGTCGCCCGACGGCGACCCGCGCGATCCTGGATGCAGGCTCCAAGGCGCTGGCCGCCGATACCGCCCCCCTGCCCGGCCACGGGCGGATCGTCGAATATCCCGAGGCCATCATCACGGCGCTGAACGAAGAACACGGCATGGTCGACCTGACGCCCTGCCCCCGCCGCCCCGAGATCGGCGAGAGGGTCCGTGTCATCCCCAACCATGCCTGCGTCGTCACCAACCTCTTCGACCATATCCACCTGATTCGGGGCGATGTCGTCGACGAGGTGGCCGCTGTCACCTCGCGCGGCCGGCTCGGCTGAGGCAGGCCTGAATTTGGCCAAATTCAGGCACGGGAATTTGGCCAAATTCCCGCCCCGTGCACCATTGACCCGCGCGACGCGCTCAGGCACCACCGCGCCATGCTGCGCATCACCGACATCAACTATTCCGTCGAAGGCCGCCCGCTTCTCGAAGGCGCCTCCGCAACCATCCCCGCCGGCCACAAGGTGGGCCTCGTGGGCCGCAACGGCACCGGCAAGACGACGCTCTTCCGCCTGATCCGGGGCGAACTGACCCTTGATTCAGGCGAGATCGACCTGCCCCGCGGCGCCCGCATCGGCGGCGTCAGCCAGGAGGTGCCCGGCAACGAGGTCAGCCTGATCGACACGGTCCTTGCCGCCGATACCGAACGCGCAAGCCTGATGGCCGAATCCGTGACCGCAACCGACGGCGCCCGGATCGCCGAGATCCAGACGCGGCTGGCCGATATCGACGCCTGGTCGGCCGAAGCCCGCGCCGCCACCATCCTCAAGGGCCTCGGCTTCACCGACGCCGAACAGCGCATGCCCTGTTCGGCCTTCTCGGGCGGTTGGCGGATGCGGGTGGCGCTTGCCGCCGTGCTCTTCTCCGAACCCGACCTGCTTCTTCTCGACGAACCGACCAACTACCTCGATCTCGAAGGCGCGCTCTGGCTCGAATCCTATCTTGGCCGCTATCCCCACACCGTGCTGATCGTGAGCCATGACCGTGCGCTTCTCAACCGCGCGGTGGGCGCGATCCTGCATCTCGAGGACCGCAAGCTCACCTATTACTCCGGCCCCTATGATCAGTTCGCCCGCCAGCGCGCCGAAAAGCGCGCGCTCATGGCCGCGAGCGCCAAGAAGCAGGAGGCCCGCCGGGCCCATCTGCAAAGCTTCGTCGACCGCTTCAAGGCCAAGGCCAGCAAGGCCAAACAGGCCCAGAGCCGCGTCAAGATGCTCGAGAAGATGGAGACGATCCGCCTGCCCGAGGATGCCGCCCGCACCGTCTTCACCTTCCCTTCGCCCGAAGAGCTTTCGCCCCCGATCATCGCCACCGAAGGTGCGGCCGTCGGCTATGGCAACCACATCGTCCTGCACGACCTGACGCTCCGCATCGACCAGGACGACCGCATCGCCCTTCTGGGCCGCAACGGCGAGGGCAAGTCGACCCTCTCGAAGATGCTCTCGGGCCGTCTGCCCCTGGCGCGCGGGCGGATGACCGGCGCAAACAAGCTGCGCATCGGCTTTTTCGCCCAGCACCAGGTCGAGGAACTGCGCGTAGACGAGACCCCCCTCCAGCACCTGCTGCGCGCCCGCCCCGAGGAAGGTCAGGCGAAACTGCGCGCGCGTCTGGCGGGTTTTGGCCTGATGGCCGCGCAGGCCGAAACCGAGGTGGGCCGCCTCTCGGGCGGACAGAAGGCGCGGCTCTCGCTCCTGCTGGCCACGCTCGACGCGCCACATCTTCTGATCCTTGACGAACCGACCAACCACCTCGACATCGAAAGCCGCGAGGCGCTGGTCGAGGCGCTGACCGCCTATTCCGGCGCGGTGATCCTTGTGAGCCATGACATGCACCTTCTGTCGATGGTGGCCGACCGTCTCTGGCTGGTGAAAGACGGGCGCGTGGCCCCCTATGACGAGGATCTGGACGCCTATCGCGCCCTGCTTCTGGGCAATGACAAGCCGGCCGAAAAGGCCGCGCCACCGCCGAAGCGCCCCCGCCCCTCGCGCGAGGCGATCCTCGCGCTGCGCGCCGAGGTGCGACGCTGCGAAGAGCGTGTGGCGACGATCAACGACATGCGGGACAAGCTGGCAAGAAAGCTGGCCGATCCGGCACTTTACGAAGACGTCCGCAAGGGCGAGCTCGAGACCTGGAACCGCAAATATGCCGAGGTGATGGAAGGCCTCGCGCGGGCCGAAACCCTCTGGCTTGCCCACCCGAACGGTCTCGAGGCGGCGTACCCGTCCTTCCCCCCCCTTGGTTTTTGCCCGATGTCCGCGGGGGGTTCTGGGGGGATGCGCCCCCCTTCCGGCATCGCCACCAGATCACCAGCGTCGCTTTCCCTTTCGCCCGGCGCGCCGCCACCCTATATGCCGCTCATGACCGGAGACGATCTCGCCCGCCTCGCCTTTCTCGGCCTTCTCGTGACAGCGATCGCGGGCGGGCTTCTGGTGCAGAACCGCCAGCGGATGGGCGAGATGGCGCGGGCAGCCGCCCTCTGGGGTCTGATCTTCGTCGGCGTCATCGCCGCCGTCGGCCTGTGGAGCGACATTCGCGACACGGTTTCGCCCCGGCAGACGATGATCGACAACACCACGGTCGAGGTTCCGCGCGGACGCGACGGGCATTTCTACCTGACGCTGCAGGTCAACGACGTGCCGGTCATCTTCGTCGTCGATACCGGCGCCACCGATATCGTGCTCAGCCAGCGCGATGCAGCCTCCATCGGCATCCCGCCCGAAAGCCTGAACTTCATCGGCTCGGCCCAGACGGCCAACGGCATGGTCCGCACCGCCCCCGTCAGGTTGGACAGCGTCCGGCTCGAAGAGATCGAGGACCGGGACCTACGCGCCGTCGTCAACGCCGGCGAAATCGACGCCTCGCTTCTGGGGATGACCTATCTCAACCTGTTCTCCCGGATCGAGATCGCCGACGGCCGGCTGATCCTGACGCGCTAGACCCGCGCCACGGCCCCTTGACCAAAGCGCAAGCTTCGTCGGCCAGACCCGGAATTTGCCCCAAATTCCGGACGAGATTTTGGACAAAATCTCGTCCCCGGCCCGGGTGGCGCGCATCAACCTGACGCGCGTTCCTGCTTCATCACCCAGCGCCCGTCCACCTGCGCCCAGTATTTCGCCCCGCATCCCGCCTCGGTCAGCCGACGCCACTGTTCCCGCGCCTGTTCGGTCTGCGCCTCGTCCCGCCCGTCGAACAAGACGCAAGCCCGCGCCATCCGCATGACTTCTGCCCCCGCGAGTTCGGCCCCCTCGACCGCCATGACGCAGGCCGCGCCGACACCCGTATCTGTGGTCGTCAGCAGCACCGGTTGCAGATCGTCCAGCACCCCCCCGGCGATCCCGTGCGGAACAAACCCATCCTCCGGCCCCAGCCAGAGCGCCCGGTCCAGCGCCTCGATCATCGCCGCACTCCGACCCCGGATCTCGATCCGCCAGTTCTGCCCCAGGGCGCGCGTCACCAGCGGCAGCAGCGCCGCTTCGAGCGATGTTGTCGTCAGGTGATAGAAATAGACCTCGCCCATCAGCCCCGTTCGAGACCCGCCACCAGCCGGTTCAGCGTCATCACGCCCCAGCCCGTCGCCCCCTTGGGCGCGAGCACCTGATCGGACTTGCCCAGCGTCACCCCGGCGATATCGAGATGGACCCAGGGCTGCCCCTCCTTCACGAAGCGCTGCAGGAACTGCGCCGCCGTGATCGACCCGCCATCGCGCCCGCCCACGTTCTTCATGTCGGCGATCCGCGACTTCAGCTTCTCGTCATAGGCCGGCCCCAGCGGCATGCGCCAGGCGCCCTCGCCCTCGCTGCCGGCGGCCTTCAGCACGGCATCGGCCAGCGCATCGTCATTGGCGAAAAGCCCCGCATTCTCGTGCCCCAAGGCCACGATGATCGCACCGGTCAGCGTGGCCAGATCGACGATACCCGTGGGCTTGAACCGCTCCTGCGCGTACCAGAGCACATCGGCCAGCACGAGGCGGCCTTCGGCATCGGTGTTGATCACTTCGATCGTGTCGCCCTTCATCGAGCGCACCACATCCCCCGGTCGGGTCGCGGTGCCCGAGGGCATGTTCTCGACCAGCCCCACCAGCCCCACGACATTGGCCTTCGCCCGGCGCAGGGCCAGCGTGCGCATGACACCGGCGACCACGCCCGCGCCGCCCATGTCCATCGTCATCTCTTCCATCCCCGCACCGGGCTTGAGCGAGATGCCGCCGGTGTCGAACACCACGCCCTTGCCCACCAGCGCAAGGGGTGCGGCCTCGGCCGACCCGCCTTTCCACTGCATGACCACCAGCTTCGATGGGCTGGGCGAGCCCTGCCCCACGCTCAGGAAGGATCCCATGCCAAGGGCCTTCATGTCGGCCTCCTCGAGGATCTCGACCTCGAGGCCCAGTTCGTGCATCGCGGCAAGGCGCGCCGCGAAATCCTCGGTGGTCAGCACATTGGCGGGCTCGTTCACCAGATCGCGGGTGAAATAGACGCCCTCGGCCAGGGCTGCGGCACCGCCGACGGCCCCGGCCGCGGCCTCGGGTGCGTCGGTCAGGATGGTGACGTCGCCCCTGGGATCGACCGGGGTGGTGCGGTGCGTGGTGAAGGTATAGGCCCGCAAGGCCAGCCCCAGCGTGATCTCTTCCGGCAGGGGCAAAGCGGTGGCCGCGATCCACAGCGGCCCGGTCCCGCGCTCGCGCGCAAGCGATGCACCGGCCCGGCGCGCCTCGTCGCGCGTGGGCTTGCGGGGCAGCTTGACCACGACCAGCGCCTCGGCGGCCAGACCGGCGGGAAAGGCGATCCGCGCCGCCTCGCCCGGCTTGAGCTTCTCCCAGGCCGGGCTGGCGCAGAGCCGCGCCACCGCCTTGCCCGCCCGGCTGTTGAGCCGCCGCCCCGCCGCGTCCATCCTGCCCTCGGCCGTCACGAACACGGCGACCCGCCCTTCGCATGCGGGCAGGGCGGCTGGATCGAGCGCCTCGAAGCGGATGGCGGGGGGCATTGTCATGGTGACGCTCCTTGCGGCAGGGACCTGGATTGGTCCCGAGAGGTAGCCCCTGAGGCGCGGCTTGACCAGATAGGAGTTCAAACGCGCCTCCGGATACGCTAGGCGAATGGTCAGGACACCGCCCGGGGGACGACACAGCGTGGGACGCATCGACAGATACATGCTGTCGCAACTTCTGATGGTCTTCGGCTTCTTTTCGCTGGTCCTGATCCTGATCTACTGGATCAACCGCGCGGTGATCCTGTTCGATCAGCTGATCTCGGACGGGCAGAACATCGTCGTCTTCCTCGAGATGACGCTTCTGTCACTGCCGCCGATCATCAAGCTTGTCCTTCCGCTCGCGGGCTTTGCGGCAAGCCTCTATGTCACGCACCGCATGACGACCGACTCGGAACTGACCGTGGTGCAGGCGACCGGCTTTTCGCCCTGGCGGCTGGCGCGTCCGGTGCTGGTCTTCGGGCTGTTCGTCACGGTCATGATGTCGGCCCTTGCCCATGTGCTTACACCCCTCAGCATCACGCAATCGAACGCCCGCCAGGCCGAGATCGCGCAGGATGCGACCGCACGGATCCTGCGCGACGGCCAGTTCATCACCCCCACCCCCGGTGTGACCGTCTTCATCCGCGAGATCACGCCTGCGGGCGAGCTGCGCGACATCTTCCTGTCCGACACCCGGGACCCGTCCGAAGGCGTGACCTATACCGCGACCAGCGCCTTTCTGGTGCGCACGCCCGCAGGACCGCAGCTTGTGATGCGCGATGGCATGATCCAGACACTCAGGACCGGGACGGGGCGGCTGATCACCACATCGTTCCAGGATCTGGCCTATGACATCTCGACGCTGATCGGCCTGCCCGACACATCGCGCCGTTCGGCACGCGAGCTCAAGACCTGGGAATTGCTGTCGCCGACGCCCGACCTGATCGCCCAGACCCAGCGCGACGCCGCACGCCTGCGCACCGAGGCGCATGAGCGGATCGCCGAGACGCTGCTGGCCACGGTCGCGGCGCTGCTGGGCTTTGCCACGCTGCTTGTGGGCGGGTTCAGCCGCTTCGGTGTCTGGAAACAGGTGGTGGCGGCGATCTTGCTGGTCATCCTTGTCAAGGGGGTGGAGTCCGTGATCACAGCACCCGTGCGCGAGGATCCCCGCTTCTGGCCGCTGGTCTATCTGCCCAGCCTGCTGGGGCTGGTGATCGTCTGGGGCCTCCTGTTCTGGGCCGCGCGGCCGGGCCTTTTCCGCCGCCGCCCGACGCTGGCGGCCGCCCCCGCGCCCCATGCGGGCCTTGGCGCGACATGAGCCTGCGATGATCCTGCACCGCTATTTCGCGCGCCGATTCCTGGCCTCGTTCATGGGCGTCTTTGCGGTGATCTTTGCCATGCTCGTGCTGATCGACCTGGTCGAGCAGGCGCGACGCTTTTCCGCCCAGACCTCGGGATTCGGACAACTGGCAGCGCTGACGCTGCTGAACGTGCCGGGCCAGCTTTACCTGATCCTGCCGCTGATCATGATCCTGTCGACACTGGGGCTGTTCCTGTCGCTGTCGCGTTCGTCCGAACTGGTGGTGACGCGAGGCGCGGGGCGATCCGCCCTGAATGCGCTGATTGCGCCGGTGCTGGTGGCATTCCTGATCGGGGTGATCGCAGTGGCCGTCCTGAACCCGATCGTCGCTGCCACCTCGACCGAATATGACGCGCGGATCGGCGATCTGCGCGGCCAGCCTTCGACGCTGGCGCTGGCCGATGGTGCGGTCTGGCTGCGGCAGGGTGGCGATCACGGGCAATCGGTCATCAGGGCAGCGCGTGCCAATCTGGACGGAACCGAGCTGAGCGAGGTGAGCTTTCTGACCTTCGCCCCTGACGGCCGCCCCCTCAGGCGGATCGAGGCCGAAAGCGCCACCCTTGAACCCGGCGGCTGGCGGCTGAACAGCGCCAAGGTCTGGCCACTGGCCGACACGGCCAACCCCGAGGCCGATGCGCGGGATTTCCCCGAGATCGAGGTCACGACAACCCTGACCCCCGAGCAGATCCGCGACAGCTTCGGCACCCCCGCCGCGATTCCGATCTGGGATCTCCCGCGCTTCATCGCCAACCTGCAGGAGGCGGGCTTCGCGGCCCGGCGCCACCAGATGTTCCTGCAGGCCGAACTTGCGCTGCCGCTGTTTCTGGTCGCCATGGTCCTGATCGCGGCGGCCTTTACCATGCGCCACCAACGCGGCAGGCGCACCGGGCTTATGGTGCTGTCGGCGGTTCTGCTCAGCTTTGCGGTCTATTTCCTTCGCAACTTCGCCCAGATCCTGGGTGAAAACGGCGAACTGCCGGTCGCACTGGCCGCATGGGCGCCGCCGGTCGTGGCGATCTGCCTTGCGCTCGGGCTGCTCTTGCATCTGGAGGACGGCTGATGCGGCGCATGGCCATCCTTGCGCTTGCGCTGATGCTGCTGCCGCTGGCGGCCATGGCACAGATGACGGCCAGCCTTGTTGCCGACCGGGTCGAACTGACCGGAGACGGGCGGCTGATCGCCGAGGGCAATGTCATGGTCTTCTACGACGGCACCGTGCTGTCGGCCGCCCGCATCACCTATGACCGCGCGACCGACCGGCTGGTCATCGACGGGCCGATCTTCCTGCGCACGTCCGAAGGTGCGATCCTGACCGCCGATGCCGCAAGCCTTGATCCGCAGCTGCAAGGCGGACTTCTGCGCAGCGCGCGTCTTGTGCTGAACGAACAGCTGCAACTGGCGGCAAACCGGCTGGACCGGGTCGACGGGCGCTACAGCGCGCTGTCGCAGGCGGCCGT
The DNA here is from genome assembly GCA_020832515.1 of Rubellimicrobium sp. Lineage (GTDB taxonomy): Bacteria > Pseudomonadota > Alphaproteobacteria > Rhodobacterales > Rhodobacteraceae > JAFIEN01. The sequence continues at coordinate 13,170 of JAFIEN010000053.1, forward strand.
CACCTCCTGCGCGGTCTGCGGCACCCGCCCCCCGCTGTGGGAGATCCGCGCCCGTCAGGTGATCCATGACGAAGAGACCCGACAGCTCTACTTCGACAACGCCACCTTCCGGCTGGGCGGTGTGCCGGTCTTCTGGCTTCCGCGGCTGCGCCTGCCCGATCCGACCAATACCCGCGCGACCGGGTTCCTGATCCCCGAGATCCGCTCGACCGACCAGCTGGGGCTGGGGATCAAGACGCCGTGGTTCGTCACCCTCGGCCCGCATCGCGACCTCAGGCTGACGCCCTATCTTTCACCCCGCACCACCACGCTCGAGGCGCGCTACAGGCAGGCATTCCTGACCGGAGAGATCACGATCCGCGGCGCGATCAGCGACGACGAGATCCGCCCCGGCACCTTGCGCGGCTTCATCCTGGCCGAGGGTGGCTTCGATCTCACCTATGACCGGCGCCTGACCTTCGGCATCGAACGCACCAGCGACCCGGCCTATCTGCTTGACTACGGCCAGGGCGACAAGGACCGCCTGGCAAGTTTCGTGGCGCTTGAACAGGTGCGGCAGCGGACGCTCTTTCAGGCGGACCTGACCTTCTACGAAAGCCTGCGCGAGGGCGAGAGCAATGCCGCCCTGCCCCCGCTCGTCGCGCATCTGGCATGGGAAAGACAGGCCGCGCAGGCGGTGGGCCATGTCACCTACGGGGCCGGCGTCGATGCGCTGGCCCGCACCGGAACCGCGACGGGCGACGCCGGGCGCGACCTGCTGCGCGCGGGCGGCTTCGTGCAATGGCGGGGCGACTGGATCGGCGGTCCGGGGCTGCTGGCCGAGTTCGAGGGGCGGCTGGCGATCGACGCCTACCGCATCGGCGACGATCCCGCCTGGCCCGGATCGGCCCTGACCGCCACACCGGCCGTCGCGGCGACGCTCCGCTGGCCGCTTTTGCGCGCCATGCCTGGCGGTGCGACCCATGTGATCGAACCGACCGCCCATCTGGGATGGGGTGCGCGGCTGGGGGATACGGTCCCGAACGAGGATTCCACGCTTGTCGAATTCGACGAAGGCAATCTCTTCGCGCTTGACCGCTTTCCCGGCGAGGACGCGGCCGAGACCGGCGCCCGCGCCGCCCTCGGGATCGGCTGGACCCGGATCGGACCCGAAGGCAGCGTCATCGGGCTGAGCTTCGGGCGCATCTTCCGCATGGACGAGGATCCCGGCTTTTCCCAGGCGTCGGGCCTTGCCGGTCCGGTGTCGGACTGGCAGGTCGCGGGGCGGCTTGAGCTGCCGAACGGGCTGGCGATCTCGGGCCGGGCGCTGCTCGAGGAGGGCGGCGAGTTCGGCAAGTCGGCGGCGCGGGCCGACTGGTCCGGCCCGGCGGTCGATCTGTCGGCCGTCTATGTCTGGTTGCCGGCCGACGATTTCGAGAACCGCCCCGACCCGATCGCCGAATGGACGGTCGCGGCGGCCTATCGGATCGGCGATCGCTGGACGCTGCGCGCCGACGGCCGCTATGACATCGCCGCCGACCGGCCGGCGCGGGCGGGTGTCGGTCTTGGCTGGCGCAACGAATGCGTGACGGTGGACGTTTCTGTTTCCCGCCGCTACACATCCACTGCGATGGTCGAACCGACGACGGATTTCGGGCTTTCGGTCAGTCTGGGCGGGTTTGCTGCCGGACAATCGACCGACTTGGCCCGTGCCGCCTGCCGAAACTGACCGCTGAGGATGCGATGAGGCCAGAGGCAGAGATCATGGGCAGGGTGCAGGGCGGACTGCGGCGCCTGAAGTGCGGGATGACCGCGACGATGTCGCTTGTGGCTGCCGCGACGCTGGCCATGGGGCTTGGCGGGCAAGGTGCGACGGCGCAGGGTCTCTTCTCGCCGGTGATCACCGTGAATGACGAGGCGATCACCCGCTTCGAACTGGAACAGCGCCTCGCCCTGCTGGAATTCTTCAACACCCCCGGTGCCACCCTGCAGACCGCGCGAAGCGCGCTGGTCGACGATCGCCTGCGCGGCCAGGAAATGGCGCGCAGCGGCCTCATGATGACGGACGAGGGGCTGCGTCTTGCCGTAGGCGAACTGGCCGAGCGCGCCAACCTTACGGTCGAAGAGTTCGAGGCCAATGTCGTCCGCGGCGGCATCGCCATCGAGACGCTGCACGATTTCGTCAGGGTCTCGGCCAGCTGGCGCGAATTCATCCGGCAACGCTACAACGCACGGGTCACGATCACCGAGGCCGAGATCGACGCCGAACTTGCGCGGACCGAGGATGCCAATGCCCGGATCGAGGTGCTTCTCTCCGAGATCGTGATCCCCGCGCCGCCGCCCGATCTGGCCGAGGCCCAGGCCACCGCGCTGCGCCTGTCGCAGATCACCTCGATCCCCGCCTTTGCGGCCGAGGCGCGCAGCCAGTCGGTCGTACCCTCGCGCGAACGGGGGGGCGCGCTTGACTGGGTGCCGGTGACGAACTTCCCGCCGCAGCTACAGTCCATCTTTCTGGGACTGGCGCCCGGACAGGTCACGCCACCGCTGCAGATCCCCAACGGCATCGTGCTGTTGCAACTGCGCAGCGTCCGCGAGACCGGTTTTCGCCCCGCCACCCCGGCCGAGATCGACTATGCGATGTTCTACATTCCCGGCGGCCGCACCCAGGAGACGCTGGCCGAAGCCGCGCGCATCGCGGCGCGGGCCGACAGTTGCACCGATCTCTACGAGATCGCCTTCGACCTGCCGCGCGAAAGGCTTGACCGGGTGACCGCTGCCCCTGGCCAGATCCCGCAGGAGATCGCACAGGAACTGGCCCGGCTGGACCGCAACGAAGTGTCGGTCGCACTCACCACGCCCGGGGGCGACGCGCTGATCCTGCTGATGCTGTGCAACCGGACCTTTGCCACGCCCGAAGGTGCAACGCGCGAACAGGTGGCCAATGCGATCCGCGCGCGCAAGCTGTCGCGGCATGCCGATATCCTGCTGGCCGAACTGCGCGCCGCGGCGGTGATCGTGGGCGAATGACCATCGCGGTCAGTTGCGGCGAACCCGCCGGCATCGGACCCGAGGTCGCGGCCCGCGCCTGGGACGCGCTTCGGGCCGACCTGCCGATCCTCTGGATCGGCGATCCGCGCCACCTGCCCCCCGGCACGCCGTGGGAAGGGGCCACGCCCGAAACCGCCGCCGATATTGCCCGCCATGCCCTGCCGGTGCTCGCGCGGGACTTCGGCCCCCCCGCCCGCCCCGGCCAGCCGCAGGCCGCCCATGCCGCCCATGTCATCGCCGCGATCGAGGCCGGGGTGGCGCTGGCCCTGTCCGGCAAGGTCGCGGGCCTTTGCACCGCGCCGATCAGCAAGCAGGCCCTGGCCGAAGGCGCAGGCTTCGCCCATCCCGGCCATACCGAGTTCCTTGCCGCCCTGGCGGGGGTCGATCAGGTGGTGATGATGCTCGCCTGTCCCCTGCTTCGTGTGGTGCCCGCGACGATCCACATTCCCCTGTCCCAGGTGCCGGCCGCGCTGACGCCCGCCCTGCTTGACCGGACGATCCGCATCACCGCCGCAGGCCTTCGCCGCGACTTCGGGATTGCTTCCCCCCGGATCGCGGTCGCGGGCCTCAACCCCCATGCGGGTGAAGGCGGGCGGATGGGGCGGGAAGAGATCACGTTGATCGCCCCGGTGCTTGACCGGCTTCGGTCCGAGGGGATGAACGTCACCGGCCCCCTGCCCGCCGACACGATGTTCCACCCGGAGGCGCGCGCGCGCTACGACGCGGCGGTCTGCATGTATCACGATCAGGCGCTGATCCCGATCAAGACGCTGGATTTCGCGGGTGGCGTGAACGTGACGCTGGGCCTGCCCTTCATCCGCACCTCGCCCGACCACGGCACCGCATTCGACATTGCGGGCACCGGGCGGGCGGACCCGTCCAGCATGATCGCCGCCCTGCGGCTGGCCGCCGACATGGCCAGTGCGCGGGGCGCGTGACCCCCTGATCGGCGGCGGCGGGGGAACCTATATGAAGGGCATGAGCATCCTTTTCGACAATTCCTACGCCCGCCTGCCGCCCGCGCTTTACACCGCGCTGCCGCCCACGCCCGTGGTCGCCCCCCGCCTGATCGCGGTGAACGAGGGGCTGGCGCGCGAGATGGGG
>JAFIEN010000054.1 GCA_020832515.1 Rubellimicrobium sp.
CGCGACCATGCGGCTGTGCAAGGGTGCGATCCGGGGGATGATGAAGGCGCGCTGGGGGCGGATCGTCAACATCGGTTCGGTGGTGGGGGCGACGGGCAATGCGGGGCAGGCGAATTACGCCGCATCAAAAGCCGGGATGGTGGGGATGAGCAAGGCGCTTGCGGCCGAGGTCGCCTCGCGCGGGGTGACGGTGAATTGCGTGGCACCCGGCTTCATCACCACGGCGATGACCGACAAGCTGAGCGAGGAGCAGAAGGCCGCGATCCTGGGGCAGGTGCCGATGGGCCGGATGGGCGAGGCGGCCGAGATCGCGGCGGCGGTGCTGTATCTGGCGAGCCCCGAGGCGGGCTATGTAACCGGGGCCACGCTGCATGTGAATGGCGGCATGGCGATGATCTAGGGCTTGACCGGAGGGGTGTGAAAGCATTTGCCTCGGGGGGAAACTCTGGTAAGAGCGCCACAGTTTTCCGCCGGGGAATACGCCCGGAACCGGAGGGCCCCCGAGCAGGGCAATTGAGCCGCCCCGCGGGGCATGAATATGCCGGGCCGCGTGCCCGTAACGAGAAGAGGGATAGAGATGAGCGATGTCGCAGAGCGCGTGCGCAAGATCGTGGTGGAGCACCTTGGGGTGGAAGAGGACAAGGTTGTCGATGCCGCCTCGTTCATCGACGATCTGGGGGCCGACAGCCTGGACACGGTCGAACTGGTGATGGCCTTCGAAGAGGAATTCGGGATCGAGATCCCCGATGATGCCGCCGAGACGATCCAGACCTTCGGCGATGCGGTGAAGTTCATCTCGGACGCGCAATAGGCGGCATGCAGCCCTGATGACGGGGCCGGATCGCCATCGGAACGGGCACCTTCGGGTGCCCTTTTCTTTTCGGGGGCGTCGTCGGGGTGTCGCCGCATGAGACGTGCCGCGCGGCGCGGGCTTGCCCGGCCAAGGCGCGCTGGGCTATCACGGCCGAAACGAGGGCAAGGGGCGGGGCGCGAAAATGCGGCGAGTGGTCGTGACGGGACTGGGGTTGGTGACACCACTGGCCGACGGCGTGGAAGCGAGCTGGTCGCGCCTGTTGCAGGGACATTCGGGTGCGGCGACGATCACCGCCTTCGACGCAAGCCACTTGGCCACCGATTATGCCTGCGAGGTCAGGCGGGGCGACGGGTCGGACGGGGCATTCGACGCCGACCGCTACATGGAGCCCAAGGAACAGCGCAAGGTCGATGATTTCATCCTGTTCGGTGTGGCGGCCGCCCAGCAGGCGGTCGAGGACTCGGGTTGGATGCCCGACGACGAGGAGAGCCGGCAGCGGACGGGCGTCATGATCGGTTCGGGCATCGGCGGGCTGAAGTCGATCGAACAGACGACACTGCTGATCCGCGACAAGGGGGCACGGCGTGTGTCGCCCTTCTTCATTCCGGGCGCGCTGATCAACCTGATCTCGGGGCAGGTGTCGATCCGCTATGGCTTCAAGGGGCCCAACCATGCGGTGGTGACGGCCTGTTCCACGGGCGCGCATGCCATCGGCGATGCGGCGCGGCTGATCAAGTATGGTGCGGCCGATGTGATGGTGGCGGGCGGCGCCGAGGCCGCGATCTGCGAGATCGGGATCGCCGGGTTCAATGCCTGCAAGGCGCTGTCGACCAAGCGCCGGCACGAGCCCGAGAAGGCCAGCCGCCCCTATGATGCCGATCGCGACGGCTTTGTCATGGGCGAGGGGGCGGGTGTCCTGGTGCTCGAGGAACTCGGCCACGCCAAGGCGCGTGGTGCGAAGATCTATGCCGAGGTTCTGGGTTACGGGATGTCGGGCGATGCCCACCACATCACCGCGCCGGCCGAGGATGGCGAGGGGGCGGAACGGTCGATGCGGGCCGCACTTGCCGATGCGGGGCTGGAGCCGGCAGCGATCGACTATATCAACGCGCATGGCACCTCGACCATGGCCGATGTGATCGAACTGGCTGCGGTCGAGCGGATGATGGGTGCGGCGGCGGGCAATGTGACCATGTCGTCGACGAAATCCGCCACGGGGCATCTTCTGGGGGCGGCGGGGGCGATCGAGGCGGTCTTCTCGATCCTCGCGATCCGCGATCAGGTCGCGCCGCCGACGATCAACCTCGAGACACCGGCCGTCGAGACGGCGATCGACCTGGCGCCCCTTACGAAACGTGAACGTCGGATCGACGTGGCGCTGTCGAACTCGTTCGGCTTCGGTGGTACCAATGCCAGCGTGATCTTCGGGAAGGCTGGATGATGTGGAGGCATGTCGCCTCGAATGCGCTGAGTTTCTTCGTCGTACTGCTTTTTCTGGCAGGAGGCGCGGTGCTGTGGGGTGTGAACGAGTATTCCGCGGAAGGGCCGCTTGAGCAGCCGATCTGTCTGCAGGTGCCTGCCGGGACGAACATGCGGCGCGTCAGTGCCGATCTGGCCGAGCAGGGGGCGGTCTCCTCTGGCACGGTGTTCCGGATCGGGGTCGAATATGCCGACAAGACCCGGCGGCTGCGACAGGGCAGTTACCTGATCCCCGCCGAGGCCAGCATGGCCGAGATCGCGGATATCGTGACGCGCGGCGGTGCGAGCACCTGTGGGACGCAGGTGGTCTACACGATCGGCGTGGCCGATCTGCTGGCGCGGGTGCGCGAGCTGGATCCCGCGACCAGCCGGTTCCGGGAAGTGGTGCGCTTTTCGCCGCTGAGCGACGAGCCGCCGCCGGAATATCTGGCCGTGCGGGAGCGGGCCGATACGCAATATGCCGTTCTTGTGGTCGAAGGGACGACCGTGTGGCAGGTGGCCAGATCGCTGAATGCGCTGGACATCCTGCAGGGCGAGGTGATCGAGCTTCCGCCTGAGGGTTCGCTTGCGCCCGACAGCTATGATGTGGTGCCGGGCGCGCAGGTCGAGGCGCTTTTGGCGCGCATGTCGTCGGCACAGGCCCGGATTCTGGCCGAGGAATGGGCCGGGCGGGCGGACGGGCTTCCGCTGGAGACGCCGGAAGAGGCGCTGATTCTGGCCTCGATCATCGAGAAGGAAACCAGTGTGCCGGATGAGCGGCGGCAGGTCTCGAGCGTGTTCGTCAACCGGCTGAACAGGCGGATGCGGCTGCAGACCGACCCGACGGTGATCTATGGGGTAACGAATGGGGAAGGGGTTCTGGGCCGCGGGCTGCGGCGCAGCGAACTGGACACGCCGACGCCCTGGAACACCTATGTCATCGACGGGCTGCCGCCGACGCCGATCGCCAATCCGGGGCGGGCTGCGATCAATGCCGCGCTGAACCCCGATACCACGGAATACGTTTTCTTCGTGGCAGACGGGACAGGCGGACATGCCTTCGCCACCAATCTGGATGATCACAACCGCAATGTCGCCCGCTGGCGCCAGATCGAGGCCGAGCAGGCGGCAGCTCAGGCCGCAGCCCAGGCGGAGACGGCCGAGAACTAGGGCGGCGCACGGTAGGGCAAGGGCTTGGCAATCTGTCTGCGATATCGCATTGAGCCTCGTAAAATATAATAATTCCTGAGGGTTGCGTCCCGACCTTCAGGCAGGGGAGTTGACTTTTCGCCCCCTTTCGGCTAGTCTTCCACAAGTGATGGCATGATTGCGACAGCGGCCCCGGGGTGTGACCCGCGGCCGCTTTTTCTTTCCAGAGGGACGAGGGCTGCGGCCTGTCGGGGGACGCGCATGGACGAGACCGGGAACATCTGGCCACAATCCGAGGAGGGGCTGCAAGGCCATCTCAGGGATTGCATGAAGCTGGTCGTCACGGCGCGCGACCGGCTGGGCGTGCTGCTCGATCTGGCGCAGGTGCCGGAGGATGCGGCGTTGCGAGATATGGCCGACACGCATCACGAGCTTGAGAAGGCGCTGCGGCGCGTGTTGGAGGCGGAGGCCCGTTTGTATGATTTCACTTCGAGACAAGCCGGGAGAGACCGGCCCGGCCACATTGATTTCGACGCCATCCGGAACGAGATCGGGTGCCGCCTTTCTCGCCTCCGTGAGTGCTGCCGATCAGACTGACTTCCTCGAGAGCCTGACCGAGGCCGAACTTCTGGCCTTGCCCTACCTGTTCGACTTCTGGGCGCTGGAGCATCAGTTGCCGCCCGAGGGCGATTGGCGGAGCTGGGTGATCCTGGGGGGGCGCGGCGCGGGCAAGACGCGGGCCGGGGCGGAATGGGTGCGCGCGCAGGTCGAGGGGGCGCGGCCGATGGACCGGGGGCGCTGCCGCCGGGTGGGGCTGGTGGGCGAGACGATCGATCAGGCGCGCGAGGTGATGGTCTTTGGCGAAAGCGGGATCATGGCCTGCTCGCCGCCCGACCGCCGCCCGACATGGATTTCGGGGCGCAAGATGCTGGTCTGGCCGAACGGGGCCGAGGCGCGGCTTTATTCGGCGCATGATCCCGAAAGCCTGCGGGGGCCGCAGTTCGATTGCGCCTGGGTCGACGAGCTGGCCAAGTGGAAGCGCGCGGAAGAGACATGGGACATGCTGCAGTTCGGGCTGCGGCTGGGGGTGCATCCGCAGGTCTGTGTCACCACGACGCCGCGCAATGTGGATGCGCTGAAGGATCTGCTGGAGCGAGAGAGCACCGTCACCACCCATGCGCCGACACATGCCAACCGTGCGAACCTGTCGGACAGTTTCCTGACCGAGGTGCAGCGGCGCTATGCCGGCACGCGGCAGGGGCGGCAGGAACTGGACGGGGTGCTTCTGGCCGATGCCGAAGGCGCGCTCTGGACCACGGCGATGCTGGCGCGCTGTCAGGTGGACAGGCTGCCGGATTTCGACCGGGTTGTCGTCGCCGTCGATCCGCCGGTGACTGGGCACAAGGGATCGGATGCCTGCGGGATCGTGGTCGTGGGGGTCACGATGCAGGGCCCGCCGCAGGACTGGCGGGGGTTCGTCATCGAGGATGCCACGGTCGCGGCGAAATCGCCCGTGCAATGGGCCGAGGCGGCGATCGCGGCCTTCCGGCGGCACGGGGCCGAGCGGATCGTGGCCGAGGTGAACCAGGGCGGTGATCTGGTCGAGGCGGTCATGCGGCAGGTCGATCCGATGGTGCCGTTCCGCGCGGTCCGGGCGCAGCGGGGCAAGGTGATCCGGGCCGAACCGATTGCCGCGCTCTATGAGCAGGCGCGGGTGTTCCATCTGCGCGGCCTTGACCTGCTTGAGGACCAGATGGGGCAGATGACGCTGCAGGGCTATCAGGGCAAGGGATCGCCCGACCGGGTGGATGCGCTGGTTTGGGCCCTGCACGAGGCGATGATCACCCCCTCGCAGGCGTGGAACCGGCCCCGGATGCGGGCGCTTTAGCCCGGGGTGTTGCGCGGGGGGTGGCCCTTGCGCGCGGTGGGGTCGCCCGGTGTTAGGGATTGGGCGTCAGGTTGCCCCCAACAGCAGATCGACCGTCGGGCGGGATCGAGGAGCGGGAATGTTTGACTTTCTGAAGGGGACCGGGGCGAAACATGCGGCCGATGCGGCCGTGCCCGAGGTCAAGGCCTCGGCCGCGGGGCGGGTGATCGCCTGGGCCACGAACGGCCGCGTGGCCTGGAGCCCGCGGGACGTGGTGTCGCTGACGCGGGCGGGCTATAGCGGCAATCCGGTGGGCTTTCGCGCGGTCAAGCTGATCGCCGAGGCCGCCGCCGCCCTGCCGCTGATCCTGCAGGACCGCGAGCGGCGCTATGAGGAACATCCCGTTCTGGACCTGCTGGCCCGGCCCAATCCGGTGCAGGGTCGGGCGGAACTGCTCGAGGCGCTGTTCTCGCAGATCCTGCTGACGGGGAACGGCTATGTCGAGGCGGTGGCGGACGAAGGGCTGCCGGTCGAGCTGCATGTCCTGCGCTCGGACAGGATGGCGATCGTGCCTGGGGCGGACGGCTGGCCGGTGGCCTATGACTATGCCGTGGGCGGACGGAAGCATCGCTACAACATCGGCGAGGGGCCAGCGCCCGTCTGCCAGATCAAGAGCTTTCATCCGCAGGACGACCATTACGGGTTTTCCGCGCTGCAGGCGGCGGCAAGTGCCATCGATGTGCATAATGCGGCGTCGCGCTGGTCCAAGGCGTTGCTGGACAATGCCGCCCGGCCTTCGGGGGCCATCGTCTATCGCGGCGCGGACGGGCAGGCGGGGCTGACGCAGGACCAGTACGATCGGCTGGTGAGCGAGATGGAGAGCCAGCATCAGGGCGCGCGCAATGCGGGCCGCCCGATGCTGCTGGAAGGGGGGCTGGACTGGAAGCCGATGGGCTTTTCCCCCAGCGACATGGAGTTCCAGAAGACCAAGGAGGCCGCCGCGCGCGAGATCGCGGTCGCCTTCGGGGTGCCGCCGATGATCCTGGGGATACCGGGCGATGCGACCTACGCGAATTATCAGGAGGCGAACCGCGCCTTCTACCGGCTGACGGTGCTGCCGCTGGCGGCACGGGTGGCAAGCGCGCTGGCCAACTGGCTTGAGGATTTCACCGGCGATCATCTGGAGCTGCGGCCCGATCTGGACCAGATCCCCGCGCTGTCGGCCGAGCGCGAGGCGCAATGGGCGCGGGTGACGGCGGCCGGGTTCCTGTCGGATGCCGAAAAGCGCCTGCTTCTTGGCCTGCCCGCGCGGGAGGTGGGGGATGAGCGATGACCGGCGCAAATACGGCGAGCCGTTCTTGTGTGCGCCGGGGATGCGGATCGAAAGCCACGAAAAACTCGCCGCGCTGCAATTCGCACAGATGAACGCGCATATGGTGCGGATCGAGGCGGCGATGGAGCGGCTGGAAAAGCGGCTCTGGCTGGCGGTCTATGGCGTGGCCTCGGTGGTGCTGGCGCAGGCGGTGTTTGCGCTGCTGGCCCGCGCGACCTGAATGGAAGGACGAATGATGCTCGAGACCAAGTTCAGCCCGCTGGGCAAGGATGTGACGGTCACCGACGGCACGCTGATCGAGGGCTATGCCTCGATCTTTGGCGCGCGCGATCAGGGCGGTGACGTGGTGGAGCGGGGGGCCTATGGGGCCTCGCTGAGGCGGCTGGCGGCCGCCGGGGGGCGGGTCAAGATGCTCTGGCAGCATGATCCCGCCCGCCCCATCGGCGTCTGGGACGAGGTGCGCGAGGATGACCGGGGACTGTGGGTCAAGGGGCGGATCCTGACCGAGGTGGCCCAGGGGCGCGAGGCGGCGGCGCTGGTCGGGGCGGGCGCGATCGACGGTCTGTCGATCGGCTATCGCACGCTCAAGGCGCGCAAGGACGATGCCGGGCGGCGGCTGCTGGCCGAGCTGGAATTGTGGGAAGTGTCGCTGGTGACCTTTCCCATGCTGCCCGAAGCGCGGGTGGCGGCCAAGGCCGGCGAAGGGGCCGAAGCGGCGGTGCTGCGCGATCTGGCCACGGCCTTTCGCGAGGCGGGGGCCGCGCTGACCAGCGGCTGAGGCGGAACGGAACCATCAGAGGGGTGATGCGATGGGCAGGACCGAGACGGAGTCTCGGGTCGGGGAAGACATGTCTCCGGCCATGGAACTGAAGACGGCGGTGTCCGGATTCATGGGTGATTTCCGGGCCTTTGCGGCCGGGATTGAAGCGAAACTTCAACAGCAGGACGAACGGATGATGAAGCTTGACCGCAAGATGACGACCGCAGGCAACCGTCCTGCGCTGTCCGCCGGGGCCGAGATCGCGGTGCCGCACCAGAAGGCCTTTGCCGCCTATCTGCGCTCGGGCGATGACGATGGGCTGCGCGCGCTCGACCTTGAGGGCAAGGCGATGAATACCGCCGTGGCCGCTGACGGCGGGTTCCTCGTCTCGCCCCAGACCAGAGAGACGATCCGCGCGGTGCTTCTGGCCACGGCCTCGATCCGGTCGGTCGCCAATGTGGTGAATGTCGATGCGGGCTCCTATGACCTGCTGATCGACCGGGCCGAATTGGGCGCGGGCTGGGCGACCGAGACGGCGGCCTTGACCGAAACGACGACCGGCATCATCGAGAAGATCAGCATCCCCCTGCACGAGCTTTCGGCCCTGCCCAAGGCCTCGCAGCGGCTGCTCGATGACAGTGCCTTCGATATCGAGGACTGGCTTGCGGGGCGGATCGCCGAGAAATTCTCGCGCTCCGAGGCGGCGGCCTTTGTCGCGGGCGACGGGCAGGACAAGCCGCGCGGGTTTCTGGATTATGGCAAGGTGGCCAATGCATCGTGGACCTGGGGCAATCTGGGCTTCGTGATCTCGGGCCATGCCTCGTCCATCACCGGGACCGATCCGCTGGTCGATCTGGTCTATGCACTGGGGGCGGAATATCGCGCGGGCGGGACGTTCGTCATGAACTCCAAGACTGCCGGAACCGTGCGCAAGCTCAAGGACGGCGACGGGCGCTATCTCTGGTCGGACGGCTTTGCCGCGGGCGAACCCGCGCGCCTTCTGGGTTATCCGGTGCTGATCGCCGAGGACATGCCCGATATCGCGGCGGGTGCCCATCCGGTGGCCTTCGGCAATTTCAACCGGGGCTACACGATCGCCGAACGGCCCGACCTGCGCGTGCTGCGCGACCCGTTCTCGGCCAAGCCGCATGTGCTGTTCTACGCCTCCAAGCGCGTGGGCGGGGCGGTCAGCGATTTCGCGGCGATCAAGCTGCTGCGCATCGCGGCCAGCTGATGCTGTGGGCGCGGGGGGGGGGCGCGGGGGGGGGCCGCGCGGGGGGGCGGGGGGGGGGGGGCCCCGGGCTTAAGTCGCGGGGGGGGGCAGCGTCCCCGCCAGGCCCCGGACGGGGGGCGGGATTTCGGAGTGCGCAATGATGCTGGCCGAAGAGACGACAGTGCCCGAGACCGCCTTGCCGGTTGGGCCATTCAAGGACCATCTGCGGCTGGGCTCGGGCTTTTCCGATGACGGGCTGCAGGACGGGCTGATCGCGGGCTTTCTGCGCGCGGCGCTGGCCACGATCGAGGGGCGGACGGGCAAGGCGATCCTGTCGCGCGATTTCGCGCTTCGGCTGGCCGATTGGGCTGGCCGTGATCGCCAGCCCCTTGGGATTGCCCCCGTGGGCCTTGTGACCGGCGTTTGGCTGGTCGGGCCATCGGGGGATGAGGTGGCGGTGGATCCGGCGCTGTGGCGGTTGGAGATGGACGGTTCGCAGCCCTGTCTGCGGGCAACGGGTTGGCATTTCCCGACCGTGACCACGGGGGGCGGCGTGCGGATCGACTTTACCGCGGGGTTCGGGGCGACATGGGATGCGGTGCCGGCGGATCTGGCGCAGGCGGTGCTGATGCTGGCCGCGCATTACTACGAATACCGGACGGAAACCGCGCTGGGCGCGGGCTGCATGCCCTTCGGCGTGACCGCGCTGATCGAACGCTACCGCCCGGTACGGATCACGGGGGGACGGGCATGAGAGCGCCGAACCTGACCCGCAAGCTGATGCTCGAGGCGCCGGAACGGGTGGCGGACGGGGCGGGAGGCTTTGCCCCCGGCTGGGTGGCGCTGGGCGTCGTCTGGGCCGAGGTGAAGCCCGGCGCGGGGCGCGATTTCGCGGGGTTGTCGGCGGCGCTGTCGGCCACGGCCTATCGGATCACGTTGCGCGCGGCCCCTGTCGGCTCGCCCGCGCGGCCCGCGCCGGACCAGCGGTTTCGCGAGGGTGCGCGCCTGTTCCGCATCCGCGCGGTGACCGAGCGCGATCCGGGCGGGCGGTATCTGACCTGCCTGACCGAAGAGGAGGTCGCACGATGAGCTATGGCGCGGCGGCCGCGCTTCAGGCGGCGGTGTTCCAGCGCCTGGCAGGCGATCCGGCGCTGGCGGCGCTGGTGGGCGAGGCGGTGTTCGACGCAGCCCCCGGCGGGCCGCTGCCGCCGCTGTACGTCACGCTGGGGCCCGAGGTGGTGCGCGACCGGTCGGACGCGACGCATGGCGGGGCCGAGCATGAATTCGCGGTCGAGATCGTCACCCAGGCCGCCGGTTTCGCCGGGGCCAAGGCGGCGGCTGCCGCCGTGTCGGATGCACTGGTCGATGCCGATCTGGCGCTGGCGCGTGGCCGCCTCGTGCGGCTCGACTTCTGGACGGCGAAGGCGGTGCGGGTGGGGGCGGGCGCGATGCGCCAGATCACGCTGACCTTCCGCGCCTTCGTCGAGGACAGCTAGGGGCAGCGCTGCCCCCTTACCCCAACTTCATTCCGAAAGGCGACAGCGATGGCGGCCCAGAACGGCAAGGACCTTTTGGTCAAGATCGACATGAATGGCGAAGGCCTGTTCGAGACGGTGGCGGGCCTGCGCGCCACGCGGATCAGCTTCAATGCGGAAACCGTGGATGTGACCAGCCTGGAAAGCCAGGGCGGCTGGCGCGAGTTGCTGGCGGGGGCGGGCGTCCGCTCGGCTGCGATCTCGGGCTCAGGCGTGTTCAAGGACGCGGCCAGCGACGAGCGTGTGCGGCAGATCTTCTTCGACGGGCAGGTGCCGGCGTTTCAGGTCATCATTCCCGATTTCGGCACGGTCGAAGGGCCGTTCCAGATCACCTCGATCGACTATGCGGGCGGTGTGCGGGGCGAGGCGACCTACGAGCTGTCGCTTGCCTCGGCGGGCGAGCTGGCTTTCCTCGCCTTCGACGCGCAGGACGGCTTCTCGCAATTCGTGGCCGACGGGATCGACCCTGATGCTGATCCCGATCCGGGCGAGGGGCCGGGCGAGGAGGACCTGATCGACCCCGAGGACGGGGCGCCCCCCTCGTCGCCCGGCGGGGAAGGGGATGAACCGTGAGTGGCAATCCCTTTGCGGGCGAAACCGCGCTGGTCATCGACGGGGCGCGCCATCCGGCCAAGCTGACCCTTGCCGCGCTGGCCGAGCTGGAGACGACGCTGGGTTCGGACACACTGGTCGATCTGGTCGAGCGGTTCGAAAGCGGTGCGGTGTCCAGCCGCGATGTGATGGCGCTGATCGTGGCGGGGTTGCGGGGTGGCGGTTGGCAGGGCCGGGCCGAGGACCTGCTGACCGCCGAGATCGAAGGTGGGCCGCTGGGCGCGGCGCGGGTCGCGGCCGAGCTTCTGGCGCGCGCCTTCGCGGCACCTGCATGAGCCGCGCGCTCGACTGGCCGGGCCTGATGCGGGCGGGGATGCGCGGGCTGCGGCTGAAACCGGCCGAGTTCTGGGCGCTGAGCCCCGGGGAGCTTCTGTTCCTTCTGGGGCGTGAGAAAGACGCGGCACCGATGGCGCGGGCCCGGCTCGAGGAACTGGCGCGGGCCTTTCCCGATGCCCCGGCAACAAGGCAGGAGACAGGGCGATGAGCAATCCATCCGACCGGATCGACGCGCTGGAGGCCGACATGGCCGAGGCCTCGACCATGGCCGCGACCTTTTCCGCCGAGTTGCGCGGGTTGCGCGACGAGATGGGCGAGGCGGTGCGCGATCTGGGCGCGCTGGAGCGGGGGTTTTCCACGGGCTTGCGCCGCGCGATCGACGGGGTGGTCTTCGACAGTGCAAAACTGTCGGACAGCCTGCGGACGGTCGCGCGGTCGATGGTCGATACGGTCTATGCCTCGGCCATGCGGCCCGTCACCGATCAGCTGGGCGGGCTTCTGGCGCAGGGGTTAAACGGCGCAGTCTCGGGCCTGATGCCCTTTGCCGAGGGCGGGGCCTTCAGCCAGGGCCGCGTCATGCCCTTCGCCAAGGGGGGCGTGGTGACGCAGCCCACCGCCTTTCCGATGCGCGGCGGCACCGGCCTCATGGGTGAGGCGGGGCCCGAGGCGATCCTGCCGCTTGCGCGCGGCCCCGACGGCTCGCTCGGTGTGCGGGCGGGCGGCGGCGGGCGGGCGGTGCATGTGACCATGAACATCACCACCCCCGATGTCGGCGGGTTCCGCCGCAGCCAAAGCCAGATCGCCGCCGAAATGGGACGCGCGCTTGCCCGCGGCCAGCGCAACAGGTGAGGACCGCAAGATGAGCTTTCACGACGTGCGCTTTCCCGCATCCCTGTCCTTCGGGTCGGTCGGCGGCCCCGAACGGCGGACCGAGATCGTCACGCTGGCCAATGGCCACGAAGAGCGCAACACCCCCTGGGCGCATTCGCGCCGCCGCTATGACGCGGGTCTGGGCTTGCGCTCGCTCGACGATGTCGAGGCGCTGATCGCCTTCTTCGAGGCCCGGCGCGGCCAGCTGAACGGTTTTCGCTGGAAGGACTGGGCGGATTTCAAATCCTGCGCCCCTTCGGCCGAGGTCTCGGCCATCGACCAGCGCCTTGGCACGGGCGATGACGACCGGCGCGTCTTCCAGCTTGTCCGCCGCTATGCCTCGGGCGGGTTCTCATACCGGCGCGACATCATGAAGCCGGTCGCGGGCACGGTTCAGGTCGCCGTCGGCGGCGTGCCCCGGCAGGAGGGGATCGACTGGAGCGTGGACACGACCATCGGCCGCGTGACCTTTGCCACCGCCCCCGAGAACGGGGCCGAGATCACGGCGGGCTTCGAGTTCGACGTGCCGGTGCGCTTCGACACCGACCGCATCATGACCTCGGTCGCGGCGTTCCGGGCGGGCGACGTGCCCTCTGTTCCCATCATCGAGGTGCGGATATGAACACGGCCTTTCAGGCACATCTGGCCTCCGGCCTGACCACCACCTGCCAGTGCTGGCAGATCACGCGGGCCGACGGCGTGATCCATTGCTTCACCGATCACGACCGCGATGTCAGCTTCGCCGGCCTGACCTTCCGGGCCGACAGCGGGCTTTCGGCCCGCGCGCTTGCGCAATCGACCGGGCTTGCGGTGGACAATACCGAGGCGATGGGCGTGCTGAGCGATGATGCGATCTCCGAGGCTGCGATCGAGGAGGGGCGTTTCGACGGGGCCGAAGTGCGGATCTGGCTGGTCAACTGGTCTGCCCCCGGCCAGCGCAGCCTGCGCTTTCGCGGCACGATCGGCGAGGTGCGTCGTGGCGCGGGGGCCTTTCATGCCGAATTGCGCGGGCTGACCGAGGCGCTAAACGCGCCGGGGGGCCGGGCCTATATGCGGGTTTGCCCGGCGGTGCTGGGCGATGCGGCCTGCGGGGTGGACCTGACGTCCGAGTTCTACAGCGTGACGGGTGCGGCACTTCTGGCCGAGCGGTCGCAGGCCTTCACCTTCGCCGCCCTTGCGGCATTTGATGCGCGCTGGTTCGAACGGGGTCGGCTCAGCGTCCTGTCGGGCGCGGCCGAGGGTCTGTCGGGCATCATCAAGCACGACCGCAGCGCGCCCGACGGCACCCGCCGGATCGAGCTATGGGAGCCGATCCGCGCCCGCGTCGCGCCCGGCGATCTGCTGCGCCTGAGCGCCGGTTGCGACAAGCGTGCCGAAACCTGCCGCTTCAAGTTCGACAATATCGCCAATTTCCGCGGCTTTCCCTTCATCCCCGGCGAAGACTGGCTGATGGCCGTCCCCGCGACCGCGCGCGACACATCGGGCGGGAGCTTGCGGGAATGAACACCATCGTCACCGCCGCCCGTGGCTGGATCGGGACGCCCTATCTGCATCAGGCCTCGTGCAAGGGGGCGGGGGCCGATTGCCTTGGCTTGATCCGCGGCATCTGGCGCGAGGTCGTCGGCGCCGAGCCTGAACCCATCCCGCCCTACAGCCCCGACTGGTCCGAGCCGCAGAGCGACGAGGCGTTGTGGCGCGCGGCACTCCGGCACATGCGCCCCGTGCCCCTGGACGCCGCCGCACCGGGCGACGTGATCCTGTTCCGGATGCGCGAGGGGGCGGTGGCCAAGCATCTGGGCATCCTGACGGCCACGGGCAACCGGGCGGCCTTCATCCATGCCTATTCCGGCCTTGGCGTTGTCGAAAGCGCGCTGAGCACGCCCTGGGCCCGACGCATCGTGGCCTGTTTCCAGATCCCAGCGAAAGACCGTTAGTATGGCGACACTTGTTCTGGCATCGGCGGGTATGGCGATCGGCGGGTCGGTCGGGGGCTCGGTCCTTGGCCTTTCGTCTTCGGTCATCGGGCGGGCGGCGGGGGCGGCGCTGGGCCGGTCGCTTGACGAAAGGCTTCTGGGCGCAGGCAGCGGCGCGGTCGAGACCGGCCGCGTGGACCGGTTCCGCCTGACCGGCGCCAGCGAGGGCGCGCCGGTGGCCCAGCTTCATGGCCGGATGCGCATGGGGGCGCAGGTGATCTGGGCCAGCCAGTTCAGCGAGACGACCAAAGGCGCGGGCAGCGGCAAGGGCACCGGCGGCAGCGCGACCGAATACAGCTACACCGTCAGTCTTGCGCTTGCGCTTTGCGAAGGCGTCATCACCCATGTCGGCCGGATCTGGGCAGACGGGGTCGAGATCGCACGCGACAGCCTTGCCCTGCGGGTCTACCGCGGCACGCCCGACCAGTTGCCCGATCCCCGGATCGAGGCGGTCGAGGGCGCAGGCAGCGTGCCGGCCTTCCGCGGCATCGCCTATCTGGTGATCGAGGATCTGGCCCTTGGCCGCTTCGGCAACCGCGTACCGCAGTTCAGCGTCGAGGTCTTCCGCCCCGGCCCCCATGCCGATCCGAACGCCGCCGAGGATATGGCCCGTCTGCTCAATGCCGTGGCCCTGATCCCCGGCACGGGAGAATACTCGCTTGCCACCAGCCCCGTCTACCTGACGCGCGGATATGGCGAGACATTCCCTTCAAACATCAACTCGCCGCAGGACAAGCCCGACATGCTGGTCGCGCTCGACCAGTTGACGGGTGAATTGCCCAATTGCGGCTCGGTCCTCGTGGTGGTGTCGTGGTTCGGCTCGGACCTGCGCTGCGGTGACTGCCTGATCAAGCCCAAGGTCGAACAGGTTGAGCTGGACGGCGATGGGATGCCCTGGCGCGTCACCGGCCTGTCGCGCCCGGGGGCCGAGATCGTGCCCCTGCAGGATGGCAACCCGGTCTATGGCGGCACGCCCTCGGACAGGTCAGTGATCGAGGCGATCCGCGAACTGGCCCGGCGCGGCCAGAAGGCCGTCTTCTATCCCTTCATCCTGATGGAGCAGATGGCGGGCAACACCTTGCCCGACCCCTGGACAGGGGCCACCGGCCAGCCGCCCCTGCCATGGCGCGGCCGGATCACCCTTTCGAACGCGCCGGGCCGCGAAGGCTCGCCCGACCAGACGGCTGCGGCTGATGCCGAGGTGGCCCAGTTCTTCGGCACCTGCACCCCCGCCGATTTCCCCGTCAGCGGTGAGGCGGTCGGCTATACCGGCCCGCCGGAATGGTCTTTCCGGCGGATGATCCTGCACTACGCCCATCTCTGCGCGGCGGCGGGCGGGGTGGATGCGTTCTGCATCGGATCCGAGATGCGGGGCGTGACGCAGATCCGCGGCGCGGATGGCTTTCCCGCCGTTCAGGCCTTTTGCCAGCTGGCGGCCGAGGTGAAGGCGATCCTGCCCGACACCAAGGTCAGCTATGCCGCCGACTGGTCGGAATACCACGGCTACCAACCGCCCGGCACGGGTGACAAGCTGTTCCATCTCGATCCGCTCTGGGCCGATCCGAATGTCGATTTCATCGGGATCGACAATTACATGCCGCTGTCGGACTGGCGCGACGGCGAGGACCATGCCGATGCGGCCGCAGGTTCGATCTACAATCTCGACTACCTTACCGGCAATGTCGCGGGGGGTGAGGGATATGACTGGTTCTACCACTCGCCCGAGGCCGAGGCGGCCCAGATCCGCACGCCTATCGGCGATTTCTGGGGCGAGCACTGGGTCTGGCGCTACAAGGATATCCGCGGCTGGTGGCTGCACCAGCACCGCGACCGAGTGAACGGCACAAGGTCCGAGACCCCCACCGCATGGGAACCCCGCAGCAAGCCGATCTGGTTCACCGAAATCGGCTGTGCGGCCATCGACAAGGGCACGAACGAGCCCAACAAGTTCCTCGACCCGAAATCCTCGGAAAGCTTCCTGCCGAAATATTCCAACGGCATCCGCGACGAATTCATCCAGATGCAATATCTGCGCGCGCTTCACCGCCACTGGGCCGATCCGAAGGCGAACCCCTGGTCCTCCGAATACGGCGGGCGGATGGTCGACATGCGCCGCGCCCATGTCTGGGCCTGGGATGCGCGACCCTGGCCGCAGTTCCCGGCCCGCACCTCGATCTGGGCCGACGGGCCGAACTACCCGCGCGGGCACTGGATCACGGGGCGCGCAAGTTCCCGTTCGCTTGCGGGTGTGGTGCGTGAGATCTGCCAGCGTGCCGGGATCACCGGCATCGACACATCGCGCCTCTGGGGCACGGTCAAGGGCTACCGGATCGACGATGCGGGCAGCGCGCGGGCGGCCCTTCAGCCCCTGATGCTGGCCTATGGCTTTGACGCGGTGGAACGCGACGGCAAGCTGGTCTTCGCCACCCGCGACGGGCACCTCTCCGCGACCATCCCCGACGGGCACCTCGCGCTGGAGGACGGGGCCGACGGCGCGCTGACCCTGTCCCGCGCGCCCGAGGCCGAGGTGACGGGCCGCATCCGCATCGGTTTCGTCGATGCCGACGGCGATTACGAGGTGACCGGGGCCGAGGCCGTGCTGGCCGACGACCCCGGCCTGCCCACTGCCCAGACCGACCTGCCCCTCGCGCTCACGCGCGGCGATGGCATCCGCATCGCCGAACGCTGGCTGGCCGAGGCTCGCGTCGCCCGCGACGAAGCCCGCCTTGCCCTGCCGCCCTCGCTTCTTCACCTCGGCCCTGGCGACGTGGTCAGCCTGACAGGCCAGCGCGGCCGCTGGCGCATCGACCGGCGCGAGGATCGCGGGATCGCCGCGATCGAGGCCGTCCGGATCGAACCCGAGGTCTATCGCCCCCACGAATCCGCCGACGAGGCGGTGATGACCCGCCCCTTCGTGCCGCCCGTGCCGGTGCAGGCGGTCTTCCTCGACCTGCCGCTGATGACCGGGGGCGAGGTCGCACACGCGCCCCATCTGGCGCTGACCGGCCAGCCCTGGCCGGGGGCTGTGGCGCTTCTCTCCTCGTCCGACGACAGCGCCTATGCGCAGGACGGGGTCTATCCCCGCGCCTCGGTCGTCGGCACGACGCAGACGGCGATGTTCGCCACCGGGGCCGGTGTCTGGGACAATGGCCCTGCGCTGCGGGTGCGGCTGGTGCGGGGGGCGCTGTCCTCGGTCAGCCGGGCGCGGCTTCTGGCGGGGGCCAATCTTGCCGCCATCGGCGACGGCCTGTCCGACCTG
>JAFIEN010000055.1 GCA_020832515.1 Rubellimicrobium sp.
GGGGGGGGCCCCCCACGCGGGGGGCCCCCCCCCCCACCCCGGGATATTTTGTAACGAAAGACATGCAGGGGCCGCTCGTCCCGGGGCGGTGCTCTTGTCCGGTGGACTGGTCTTGGGCGCCCCCTCCGGGGGTTGGTCGTTGCCATGGATGCGGGCTTCGGCCAGAATGCATCCTCAGCGCGGGGAGGCGTCATGCGGAAGTTTCTGGTCATTCTCGACGACAGCAAGGAATGCCTGAACGCCATGCGCTTTGCCGCGATGCGCGCCGCGCGCACGGGGGGCGGGGTGCAGGTGCTTTCGGTCATCCTGCCGCAGGAGATCAGCCATTGGGCCGGCGTGGGCGAGATCATGCGCGCCGAGGCGCGCGAGCGGATCGAGGTGCATTTCGAGGTTTTCGCCAAATGGATGCGAGACCGGCAGGGCGTGAACCCCGAGCTTGTCATCCGCGAGGGCGAGGCGGTGTCGGAGATCCTGGCGCAGATCCGCGAGGATGAGGAGATCGGCGTCCTTGTGCTTGGGGCGGGGACGGACAAGGCCGGACCCGGTCCACTGGTCACGCAGTTGTCGCGCGCCTCGGGCAGTCTGCCGATCCCGATCACCATCGTGCCCGGCGACATGAGCAAGGAGCGGCTCGAGGCGATCACCTGATGGACCGCCGGCTGGCACTGGCAGCGCTTGGCGCGATCCCGGTGCTGGGACTTGCGATGTATCTGCTGACGGGGGCGCTTCATCCCCTTCTGGGGTATGGACTGGCTTTGGCAGGCTACTGGGCGTTCCTTGCGGTCATGCTCCTGCGGTTCACGACCAGGGCTCAGAGATCAGACCTGCTGGTTGCCCGGTCGCCGGGGCGCGGGATCGGGGTGCTGCTGGTGCTGCCGGTTGTCGGCATCGGCACGCTGGGGATGGCGGCACTGAACTCGGGCCTGCTGCCGAGCTGGCTGGTCCTGGCCATCGCCCTTGCCGCGATCGCCAACGGCATCCTCGAAGAGCTGTTCTGGCGCGGCGCCATGCTGCCGGACCCTGAACCCGACACCCGCAGCATCCTTGTGTCGCTGGGCCTGTTCACCGTGCTGCATCTGGCGCTGGTGCCGGCGCAGGGGATCAGCGTGACGGGCGGTCCAGCCGTCATGGTGCTGGGCGCGGGCGCGCTGGGGGCGATCTGGATGGCCGCACGGCTGGCCACGGGCACGGTCGGTGCCTCGATCCTGTCGCATGCGGCGGTCAATCTCTTTGCCTTCCTTGATCTTGCCGCGCGCAACCTGTGAGCCTTCAGAGGTTGTTCACCGCGAAGACGCAGCCGTCGCTGACCAGCATCGGCGGCGTCTGGCACAGGCCCCGCGCCACCGTCCACGCCGCCAGGACCTTGGGCACATAGCCGCGCGTTTCGGCGAATGGCGGCACGCCGCCGTGATCGCGGACATTGCCCTCGCCCGCGTTGTAGGCAGCCAGGACCAGGATCGGGTCGCCGTTCAGATGACCCATCAGCCAGTCGAGATAGGCAACGCCGCCGCGGATGTTCTCGGAGGTGACCATCCGGTCGGTGACGCCAAAGCGTTCGGCGGTGGCGGGCATGAGCTGCATCAGCCCCGCCGCCCCGGCCGAACTGACCGCATCCGCACGGCCCGAGCTTTCGACCGAGATCACCGCAAGCACCAGCGCGGGCGAGACGCGGGTGCCCACGGTGTGGCGCAGGATGTCGGTGCCATGGGCGCGCGCGATGTCCTGCATCGATTGCATGCGCGGGGCGGCGACCGCCTGTCCGGGCGGGGCATTGGCCAGCTGGCGCAGGGCCGGTTCCAGACGGCCCGGACCCGAATCGGCGGCCCGCGGAGAGATGACGCTCCAGAACCATTCGTGCCCGGCCGGGCGCGGCATGGCCGGGGCCGCGGGCCCGACCCCCCCGGCCGACGCCTGAACGGCGGGGGGCTCGGCACCGACGGCGCCGGCGGGGGGCCGGAGCGCGCTTGGGGCCTGGGGGTCGATCTGGACCGTGATCCGCCGGTTGGCACCCGCCTCGGGCACGGTCACGCGCCGAAAGGTGAAATCGGGCTGCAGACGGTCGGTCTGGCCATGGGCCTGCCCCCCCGCCGCAAGGGCGAGTGCGAAAGAGATCGGAACTATCCGACGCATTTGTTGCGCCTTCTTTTACTGCTCGTTAGCCGGGATCCTTTATCGCAGGGATCGGCGTGCGCGCATAGCCGGGGGTGCCATTTCGCGGCGAATTGGGGCGGTTCCGCCACGATCGGATGCCGTCGATGGCTGGCCTCGGGCCCGCGTCACATAAATCTTTCGTTACAAATCAGGGGGTTGTAAAAAATCTCAAGAAAAGATGAACCCGCATGAAAATGTACCCGTTGGACCAAGATCGCGCCGCATTTGGGGGGGCATATAGGGCCATCGACACCGGGGATCGTATCAAGAAGAGGCCGATCCGAGATGATCCGGGGCGCGATACCTGAAACCGAACACACCCCTGAGGAGGGACATACAATGCTGAACTTCATCAAGACTTTCGCCCGTGACGAAGACGGCGCCGTGACCGTCGACTGGGTCGTGCTGACCGCCGCCATCGTCGGCCTTGGCATCGCCGTTCTGATCTCGGTCCGCAACGGTGCGGAAACGATGGCCGAGAACATCGAGGCCCAGCTCGAAACCGACGTTCCCGAGATCTCGTTCACGCGCTGATCCGGCCGCCGAAGATCGGCACGCGGGGCAGGTCCGCCGCAGCCGAGAAAACGTCGAAATCGCGCCCCTGTGGCGCGATTTCTGCGTTTCGTGATCGGGCGACCGGTCTTCGGGCGCAGCGGCCGGCTCTCCGGCGCGCGCAGTCAACCTGATGCAAAATGATCGACCCGCCGATTGCCAAACCGCCGCGTCCGGTCAATCCTGCCCCCCGAGCATCGCAACAGGGGGAGGCCTGCATGACCACTCGTTTCCGCGTCGTCGGCATCAATTTCGACCACATGCACATGGGCGACCTGCTCCGCGCCGTCCATGACCATCCCGAGGCCGCCATCGCCGGGATCTGCGATGCCGATCCCGCCCGGATGCAGGGCGCCATCGACAGCTTCGCTATCCCCGAGGACGCCGTCTTCACTGATGTCGCCGCCTGCATGGCGACCGACCCCGACCTCGTGATCCTTTGCCCCGCGACCGCCGATCACGCCGCTTACGTCGAGCAGGTCGCGCCTTACGGCCGCAATATCCTTGTCGAGAAACCCTTTGCCGCCAGCCTTGAGGATGCCGACCGCATGATCGCCGCCTGCGCCGCCTCGGGCGCGCGGCTGGCGATCAACTGGCCGCTGGCCTGGTATCCCAGCCACAACACCGCCAAGCGCCTGATCGACGAAGGCATGATCGGCGAGCTGCGCGAGGTCCATTTCTACGACGGCAACCGCGGGCCGCTCTGGCATCTTGCCGACAAGGTCGAGGTGACGGCGGACGAGGTCGAACGCCAGAAGCCCGATGCCTGGTGGTACAAGGCCGCCTCGGGCGGGGGATCGCTGCTTGATTACCTCGGCTATGGTGCGACGCTTGGCACATGGTTCATGGATGGCGCCGCACCCGTCGACGTGACCGCCACCACCTGGGCCGCACCGGGGCTCGAGGTCGACGAACATTCCGTCACCGTGCTGCGCTATGCGAAAGGCCTGTCCAAGATGGAGACGCGCTGGGGCACCTTCACCGATCCCTGGACGACCCAGCCCCAGCCGCGCTGCGGTTTCGTGCTGGTGGGATCGGACGGCACCATCGCCTCCTGGGACTATGACGACCATGTCACCGTCCAGACCCGCGCCCGGCCCGAGGCGCATGCCATCCCCGTCGACAGTCTGCAGGCCCCGAACCGGGGGCCGATCGAACATGTGCTGCATGCATTCGCCACCGGCGCGCCCCTGCATCCGCCGCTCGACCCCGCCATCGCCCGCACCGGGCAGCGGATCGTCGACACTGCCTTCGCCTCGGCCCGCGAAGGCCGCACCCTTCCCCTGAAAGGCTGAGATCATGGCCGACCGCGACGATTACGCGCTTGTCTCGAAAAAGGCCGAGGAGATTGCCGCCCCCGACCTGCCCTACCGCCCGCCGCAACCGAAGGGCCGGCACGGCATCGCGCTGGTGGGCGCGGGGGGCATCTCGTTTGCCCATCTCGACGCCTATCGCAAGCACGGCTTCCACGTGGCGGCGATCATGTCGCGTGACATCGAAAAGGCCCGCGCGCGCGCCGAGGAGTTCTTCCCCGAGGCGGATGTGACGACCGATTTCGAGGGCCTTCTCGCGCGCGACGATATCGCCGTGATGGACCTCACCCCCCATCCCGAGGACCGCGTGCCACTGATCGAGGCCTCGCTCGAGGCCGGCAAGCATGTGCTGAGCCAGAAACCCTTCGTCACCGATCTCGACACGGGCGAGCGGCTTTGCGCGATGGCCGAAGAGCGCGGCCTGCGGATGGCGGTGAACCAGAACGGCCGCTGGTCGCCGCATATGGCCTGGATGCGCGCGGCGGTGCAGGCCGGGCTGATCGGCGAGGTGACGGGGGTGCATTGCAACCTGCACTGGGATCATCGCTGGGTGAAGGGCACGCCCTTCGAGGAAGAGATGGACCTTGTCCTGTTCGATTTCGGTGTCCACTGGTTCGATTTCGTGACCTCGATCACGGAACGGCTGGCCGACCGCGTGCAGGCGCAATCGGTGACCTTCCCCGGCGCGGGCATCAAGCCGCCGCTTCTGGCCACCGCGATGCTGGATTTCGGCACGGCGCAGGCCAGCCTCGTCTTCGACGCCGCCACCCCCTTCGGCGCGCTGGATGCGACCTATATCGCGGGAACCAAGGGCAGCCTTGTGTCGACCGGGCCGGATCTGGGGAACCAGACGGTGGCGCATTATACCGAGGCCGGGGTCGCGCATCCCGCGCTCGAGGGGCAGTGGTTCAATGACGGCTTCGCGGGCGCAATGGGTGAACTGCTCGTCGCCATTGAAAAGGGGCGCGAGCCAGGCAACGGGGCGCGGGGAAACCTGATGTCACTGGCCAACTGCTTTGCCGCCCTCAAGGCCGCGCGGGACGGAGCGCCGGTCGTGCCCGGCACAGCCCGCGCGCGGATGCCCGACTGAGGCACCCGGCCGGGGACGGGGGCGGGATTTTGCCAAAAATCCCGCAGCGGAATTTGGCCAAATTCCGCCCCGCCCGGATCAGGCGTCGGGAAGCTTGCGCACCGCCCCGGTCGCGGCCGATGTCGCAAACAGCGCATAGGCCCGGAGCGCGTCCGACACCCGCCGCGAACGCGGCTTGGCCGGTTTCCACCCCGCCGCGGCCTGCGCCGCGCGCCGCCGGTCCAGCTCCTCCTCCGGCACGGCAAGCCGGATGCTGCGTGCGGGAATGTCGATCTCGATCCGGTCGCCGTCCTGCACCAGCCCGATCAGCCCGCCAGAGGCCGCCTCGGGCGAGACATGCCCGATCGACAGGCCCGAGGTGCCGCCCGAAAACCGCCCGTCCGTGACCAGCGCGCAGGCCTTACCCAGCCCGCGCGACTTGAGGTAGCTGGTGGGATAGAGCATCTCCTGCATCCCCGGCCCACCCTTGGGCCCCTCGTAGCGGATCACCACCACGTCGCCCGCCTTGACCTCATTGGCAAGGATGCCGTCAACGGCGGCATTCTGGCTTTCGAACACCCGCGCGGGCCCCGAAAAGACGAAGATGCTCTCATCCACCCCGGCCGTCTTCACGATGCAGCCATCGGGCGCGAGATTGCCCTTCAACACCGCAAGCCCGCCCTCCTGCGTGAAGGCATGTTCCGCCGACCGGATCACCCCTGCCTCGCGGTCCAGATCCAGCTCCTTCCAGCGGTTCTGCGTCGAGAAGGCGACCGAGGTGCGCACGCCGCCGGGGGCGGCCAGATAGAACTGCCGGACGCTGTCGTGATTGGTCCGGCTGATATCCCAGTGATCGAGGGCCGCCCCGATCGAAGGCGAATGCACGGTCGGGCAATCGCGGTTCAGAAGGCCCGCCTTGTCGAGCTGGCCCAGGATCGCCATGATCCCGCCCGCACGATGCACATCCTCCATGTGAACGTCGGATTTCGCGGGCGCGACCTTGCACAGGCAGGGCACCCGGCGCGACAGAGCGTCGATATCGTCCTGGGTGAAGTCGATGCCGCCCTCGATGGCTGCGGCAAGAATATGCAGGATCGTGTTGGTCGACCCGCCCATGGCGATATCCAGCGCCATCGCATTCTCGAAGGCGGCTTTCGAGGCGATATTGCGCGGCAGGACGCTTTCGTCGTCCTGTTCGTAGTAGCGGCGGGAAAGGTCGACGACCAGATGCCCCGCCTCGACGAACAACCGCTTGCGGTCGGCATGGGTCGCAAGGGTCGAGCCGTTGCCCGGCAGCGACAGGCCCAGCGCCTCGGTCAGGCAGTTCATCGAATTGGCCGTGAACATGCCCGAACACGATCCGCAGGTCGGGCAGGCGGCATCCTCGATCTGCTTGACCTCTTCATCTGTCATCGCCTCGTCGGCGGCCGCCACCATCGCATCGACCAGATCGAGCGCCACCTCTTTGCCCTTGAGCACGACCTTGCCCGCCTCCATCGGCCCGCCCGAGACGAAGACCACGGGGATGTTCAGCCGCATCGCGGCATTCAGCATGCCGGGGGTAATCTTGTCGCAATTCGAGATGCAGACCATTGCATCGGCGCAATGGGCATTGACCATGTATTCCACGCTGTCGGCGATCAGATCGCGCGAAGGCAGCGAATAGAGCATCCCGTCATGGCCCATCGCGATCCCGTCATCGACGGCGATGGTGTTGAATTCCTTGGCCACGCCCCCGGCCGCCTCGACCTCGCGGGCGACAAGCTGGCCCATGTCCTTGAGATGCACATGGCCGGGGACGAACTGGGTGAAGGAATTGACGATGGCGATGATCGGCTTGCCGAAATCCTCGTCCTTCATGCCGGTCGCGCGCCATAGGCCGCGGGCACCGGCCATGTTGCGGCCGTGGGTCGTCGTGCGGGAACGATAGGCTGGCATCCGGTCTTCCTCCTCCTCGGGCAACGCTTTCGACCTGCCATTGCAGGCCCCAAGGGTCAAGGGCGGCGGCCCCGCGCGGTTGGGGCGGATCCGTCGGGCGGTCGAAACCGCTTTCCTCGCCGCAGCCTTTGCGGCATGGAGCGTGGCCATGACGAAGACGGGTTTGCACAAGTGGTGGAAGCGCAGGCTGAGCGGTTGGGAGCGGCGCAATCGCGACGCCCATACTGGCGATCTTGCCCTGCCGGGGAACCGGGCCCGAGCCGAGCATTGGCTGCGGTGGCATGATCACGGCTTTCTGCGCATCTTCTGGACCAATCAGCACGAGATCGCGCCGGGGGTCCTCCGCTCGAACCAGCCCGACCCGAAACGCCTTGCCGCCCTTGCCGCCGCGGGGGTGCGCAGCATCGTCAATCTGCGTGGCGACAGCGACGGGCCGCAGATCCGGCTTGAAGACGAGGCCTGCCGACGGCTGGGCATGACGCTTCATTCCGTCTCGCTGAACGCGCGGAAGGCGCCGTCGCGCGCGCGTCTGGTTGAACTGATCGCGATCTTCCGGAGGGTCGAGCGGCCGGTCCTGATGCATTGCAAGTCGGGGGCGGACCGCGCGGGGCTTGCCAGTGCGATCTGGCTGATGGTGATCGAGGGCCGTCCGCTGGCCGAGGCCCGGGCCATGCTCTCGCTGCGCTACATCCATCTGCGCTGGAGCCGGACCGGCGTGCTTGATGCGATCCTCGATGCCTATGGCGCGCGGATCGCCCGGGCGCCCATCGGTTTCGAGGAGTGGGTCGCCACCGAATACGAGGCGGAGGCGGTCGAGGCCACCTTCGGCAGGGGTTGAGGCCGGCAAGCACCGGGGGGGCAGTCTTGTCGTGGCGGGACTTGCGCCCGTGGCGCGCGCATGCTGGCTTGGGGCCACAGACGCAAGAGGAGCAAGACCCATGACACGAGAGCATTTCGGCACATCCCATGTTCCCCTCAGCCCCGCGGTGCGGGCCGGGGATTTCGTCTTCGTCTCGGGCCAGGTGCCCGTGGTGGATGGCAACATCGTCCCGGGTGGCGTGGGGGCCGAAACACGGGCTGTGTTGGAAAATGTAAAGAAGTGCCTTGAAATGGCCGGCTGCACGTTGTCCGATGTCGTGAAAACGACAGTCTGGTTGCGCGACCGTGACGACTTTGCGGCCTTCAACGCGGCCTATGCGGAATTCTTCCCGACCAATCCGCCCGCGCGCTCGACCGCCGAGTCGCGGCTGATGATCGACATCGCGGTCGAAATCGAGGCGGTGGCCTACAAGCCGCTCTAGGGGCAGCGTCGCGGTCACCGGGCCCCCCCGGCCACCCGGGGTCCCCCGTCCCCCCCCCCGGGCAAACCCCCCCGCCCACCCGCGGTGGCCCCCAGAACCGCACGGGGGCCCGGGGGCAACGGGGGGGTCCCCGTGCCGCCGACCGTGCCATCCCGCCCGGACCACCGGCTGTGGCACCCTGACCGTGCCGGGATGGGGCGGGGGCGCTTCCCTCGACAGGGATGGGGCGGGAGACTAGCTCTTTCGCGTCGCAGTCCGGCCGAGGAGAAGACCCATGCAGATCCAGCACCCCACCCGCTTCTACATCGACGGGGCATGGGTTGATCCCCTGCCCGGCGCGGGCCGGATCGAGGTGATCGACCCGGCGTCCGAAGAGGCCGCGGCCGAGATCTCGGGCGGGACGGCGGCCGATGCCGACCGCGCCGTCGCTGCCGCGCGCGCGGCCTTTCCGGCCTTCGCCGCCACCCCGGTGGCCGAGCGGATCGCGCTGCTGAAGCGCATCCACGAGGTCTATCTTGCGCGCGCCGAGGATATCGCCCAGGCGGTCACGACCGAAATGGGCGCGCCGCTGTCGTTTTCCCGCGAGGCGCAGGTCTGGGCGGGCGATGTGCATCTGGCCTCGACCATCGAGATGGCCGAGACCTTCCACTGGGAAGAGATGCGCGGCTCGACCATGCTGATCCGCGAGGGGATCGGGGTCGTCGGCATGATCACGCCCTGGAACTGGCCGCTGAACCAGATCGTCTGCAAGGTCGCCCCTGCGATCGCGGCGGGCTGCACGATGGTGCTGAAGCCGTCGGAAATCGCGCCGCTTTCGGGACTGATCTTCGCCGAGGTGATGGCGGCGGCGGGCGTGCCCAAGGGCGTCTTCAACCTGGTCAACGGCACCGGACCCGAGGTGGGCGCGCGCCTCGCCGAACATCCGGGGGTCGACATGATCTCGTTCACCGGCTCGACCCGGGCGGGGATCCTTGTCGCGCAGGCCGCAGCCCCGACAGTCAAGCGGGTGGCGCAGGAACTGGGCGGCAAGTCACCCAACATTATCCTGCCCTCGGCCGATCTGGAAAAGGCCGTGACTGGCGGGGTCGAGGCCTGCATGGCAAACTCGGGCCAGAGCTGCGATGCGCCGACGCGGATGCTGGTGCCGCGCGCCGACCACGACCGGGCGCTTGAAATTGCCAAGGCCGCGGCCGAGACACAGGTGACGGGCGATCCGCGCGATCCCGACACGGTGCTGGGGCCGCTGGTCAGCCAGATGCAGTTCGACAAGGTCCGGCGGCTGATCCAGGCCGGGATCGACGAGGGGGCCACGCTGGTCTGCGGCGGCACCGGCCGGCCAAAGGGGCTGAACCGGGGCTATTACGCCCAGCCGACGGTCTTTGGCGACGTGCGCCCCGGCATGACCGTCGAGCGCGAGGAGATCTTCGGCCCGGTTCTGTCGATCATCGCCTATGACAGCGTGGATCAGGCGGTCACGATCGCCAATGACACGCCATATGGCCTTGCCGCCTATGTGCAGGGCGCACCCGAGGAGGCACGCGCGGTGGGTCGTCGGCTGCAGGCGGGACAGGTTCAGATCAACATGCCCGACTGGGATACCTTCGCGCCTTTCGGCGGCTACAAGCAGTCGGGCAACGGGCGGTAATGCGCCTTTTGGGGCATCCATGACATGTGCGTGTTCACGGCGGTCTGGGGGTGATCGGGCGGTGCTTGAGGGGGCCGTCGGGGGTCTGCCGGGGGGCGCGGGGGGGTCGGCCCCCCGCTGCGCCCCCCCGGGATATTTTGAAACGAAAGAGGCAGAAGCGCGGATCGGTTTGGACCGGTGGTCCGTGAAGGCGGGCGGAATGGCCCTTTCAGGCGGGCGCGCGCGGCCCGTGGGGGGCGAAGTGGCGCGGATAGACGGCGGCGAGGCCGGTCCAGACCGTGGCCAGCGCCTCATCCACGTCATAGGGTTTTTCGGCGACCATGAGGTCGAGCCAGATCCCTTCGATCATCACCCGGATCATGCGCCCGATCCGCACCGGATCATGCCCGTAGCCGTGATCGGCATTCATGCGGGCGCAAATCGCCTCGAGCGTGCGGTTGTAGAGCGCATCATTCGGCCCGCAGCGCGTCTGGTAGATCGGGCGGCTCTGGCTTTCGCCCCAGAAGGCGCACCAGGCCGCAAGCCGGGCCTGGTTGCAGATGGCAGGCAGGAAATCGGCCCGCACCAGCGCGGCGATCCCGTCTTCGGGGGCCGGCCCCGCCGCGGCAAGCGCGGCTTGCCAGTTGCTCCGATACTCGTCCGAGAGGGAATCGAGCGTCTCGGACAGGAGTTTCTCCTTGGTCTCGAAATGAAACAGCAAAAGGCCATGCGACAGGCCCGCGGCCTTGGCCACCGCGGTCAGCGTGGTGCGCGCATAGCCACGCTCGGCGATCGTCAGGATCGTCGATTCGATGATCTGGCGGCGACGGGCATCCCGGCTCATGGTGCGGGGAGGCGGGGCCGCGCAGGGGCCATGGGGATTGGTGTCGGTCATGCAACCCGGTCCGGACTCGAACTGCCGGTATAGGGCAGGACGGGCATGAGGGAAAGGGCATTGGAACATGCTGATTGACAGTTCAGTCAATGGTCAGCATTCTCGCGCGCATCCGGAAACAGCCTGACGAGGACCCATGCCGACCCTGCCCCATCGTGATCTGACCCGTTCGAACGCGCAATTCCGGCGCGCCGTGAAACGCCTGCCGCTCGGCGTGTCGTCATCCTTCCGATACTGGGGCGAGGATCGCACGGTCTATGTCGCGCGCGGCAAGGGGGGCCGGGTATGGGATATCGACGGCAACGCCTATGTCGACTACCGGCTGGGCTATGGCCCCGCGATCCTGGGTTATGCCGACGAGCGCGTGGACGAGGCCGCCCGGCGGGGCATGGAGGTGGGCGGCGTCTTCGCGCTGTCCACCGAGCGCGAGCTGGCCGTGGCCGAGCGTGTGGCGAAGATGGTGCCGGGGGTGGATCTGGTGCGGTTTTCCAACTCGGGCACCGAGGCGGTGATGGGTGCGCTGCGCCTGGCACGCGCGCATACCGGTCGCGAGAGCTATCTGCTGGTCGAGGGGGGCTATCACGGGCTGTTCGATGCCGCCATGTGGCAGGCCGATGTCGAGGGCTGGGAGGCGGGCTCGAACAGCGATCCCAAGATCATCCCCTATGGCAAGGGCATCCCGCCCACGGTCAAGAAGCTGGCCCATCTGGTGCCGATGAACGACATGCAGCGCCTTGAGGATACGTTCCGCAAGCATGGCGACAGCCTTGCCGCGATGCTGATCGAGCCGATCCAGGGCAATTGCTGCGCGATCTCGGCCCGGGCCGATTATGTTCAGTTGGCGCGCAAGCTGTGCGACGACTACGGCGTGATGCTGATCATCGACGAGGTGAAGACCGGTTTCCGCGTCGGCAAGGCGGGGGTGCAGGGGCTTCTGGGGGTCACGCCCGACATCTCGACCTTCGCCAAGGCGGTGGGCAACGGCTATCCGATCGCGCTGATCGGCGGACGGGAAGAGGTGATGCGGACGTTCCGCCACGGCGGCGCAAGCCATGGCGGCACCTATACGGCGCATTCCGTGTCGCTTGCCGCCGCCGAGGAATGCCTGCGCATCCTGGACGAGACGCCGGCGCTGGAAACCCTCGCCGGCCATGGCGAGCGGTTGAAGGCGGGGATTTCGGCGATCCTCGATGCGCGGGGGATCGTGCATTCCTATTCCGGGCATTCGTCGATGTTCGGCCTGTTTTTCGATGCCGCACCCCCGGACAATTACCGGGCGTGGAAGACCTCGGATTACGCCTTCTACGACCAGATGGCCTATTTCCTGCATGACCTGGGCATCATCGTGGAGCCGGATTCGCGCGAGCCATGGTTCATGTGCGAGGCGCATGGGCTGGACGAGGCCTGTCTTTCGGATACGCTAAGGGCGGTCGAGCAGGCGGTGGACCTGACGCTCGATCATCTCGAGGCTGAAGCGAAGAAGGCGTGAGCGATGGGACGGGACGAGGGGTCGATCGGTCAGGAGCGCCATCCGCTGTCGCCGCGGCTTGACCATTGTCCCGCAGGGCTGCCGAGGGCGGCCTATCTGGACCCCGACTGGTACGGACGCGAGATGGCCACCGTCTTTGCCCGCGAATGGGTGATGGTCGGGCGGTTGTCGGACTTTGCGCCCGGCACGATGCGGCGGGTCACGGTGGGCGCGGCGCCGGTTGTTGTGGCGCGGGCGCGGGACGGGGGGGTCGCGGCCTTCCACAACTCCTGCCCGCATCGCGGGTCCGAACTCTGCCGGGCCGAGGAAGAGCCGCTGGGCGCGCTGATCCGCTGTCCCTACCACGCCTTCGCCTATGCCGCCGATGACGGGCGGCTGGTGGCCACCGGTCATGCCAAGCCCACGGCGGATTTCGACCGCGCCGCGCATGGGCTGAAACCCGTCTCGCTGCGGGTCTGGGCGGGGTTCGTGTTCCTGAACCTCGCGCCCGAACCCGAGGCGCTGCGGGGCGATGTGCCGCTTGAGAGCCTGGACAACTGGCCGATGGACGATCTTGTGACCGGCCACAGGTGGGAAACCGGGATCGTCTGCAACTGGAAGGCCTTCTGGGAGAATTACTCGGAATGCCTGCATTGCCCGGGCATCCATCCGGAACTGTGCGAGCTTGTCCCGATCTACGGCAAGGGGATCATGGGCCCGTCCGAGGCGGTCGGCTGGGCACCCGGACAGGACAGCGCGCGCAACCTCAGGCCCGGGGCGGAAAGCTGGACCCCGACCGGGGCGGCCTGCGGACCGGTCTTTCCGGGTTTGTCAGAGGCGGACCGGACGGCCGGCTACCGCTTTGTCACCATCTGGCCCTCGACCTATGTCGTGGCGCATGTGGACTATGTCCGCTCGGTCCGGATCGTGCCCGAGGGCCCCACCCGCACAAGGCTGATCGCCGAGTGGCATTTCGCGCCCGCAACGCTGGCCCGGCCCGGGTTCGATGCGGCCGAATTGGCGGCCTTCGCCAGGATCGTGATGGAACAGGACGGGGCCGCGTCGGAAATGAACCAGCGCGGCATCGCCTCGCCCGCCTTCACCGGGGCGCGCCTGATGCCCGAGGAATACGAGATACACGCCTTCCACAACTGGATCCGCGCCCGGATGGAGACGCCTGCTTGACCATCCATCCCCTGCCCGGAGATCACGGTGCCATACCCACGCCGGTGGCCGCGGCCCTTGCCCTGACCGCGCTGGCCGAGGCGGCCGAGGCCTATCTTCTGACGCTGGAACACGACGGTGCCGGAGAGGTGCGTGCCATCCTTGCCCGGCGCGAGGGCCCGCCCGATCCCGTCATCCCGCGCGCCAATGCAGTGGCAGAGCGCTGGCTGTCCGAGGCGCTGGCCGCCCTGGAGCAGAGCCACCCCGTGCTGGCCACAGCGATCGGGCTGGCCGCGCCGCATCTGGACTGGATCACCTATGACGGCTACCCGGCGGACCAGATCGGCAGCGGGTTCGCTCAGGGCCATGCCTTCGCGTCGATCCTGGGACGGCGAGGGCCGTTCGTGGTGCCGGATGTTTCCTGCGGGCTGTTCCTGATCGCGCCGCAGGTCGTCTACCGCGACCACGCCCATGCCGCGCCCGAACTTTACGCGCCGCTGACCGGCCCCCACGGCTGGCGCTTCGCGCCCGGTGACCCGCTGGCCGTGCTGCCTGCTCATGTTCCTGTCTGGAACCCGCCGCACAAGCCGCATCTGACCAAGGTCGGCCCCCTGCCCTTCCTGTGCCTCTATGTCTGGACCCGCGATGCGGCCGAGACCGCCTATGTCATTTCCGCCGATGACTGGCCCGCGCTCGAGGAGATGAGACTGTGACCTTCGCCCGCGCCATCGCCGCCCGCACAGGCCGTAGGAGGACGGGCAATGCCCGGATCCTGCGCCGTCCGGCACCCGCCAGACCTTCGAGGCCCGCATGACCACCCGACCCCTGCCCGGCGAAGGCGGCGCCATGCCCCCGCCCCTGACCGCGGCACTGGCCCTGACAGCCTTGGCCGAGGCGGCAGAGGGCTATCTGACAGCGCTTGATCATGCCGGTGCCGAAGCGGTTCGCACCGCCCTTGCCTGCCGTCACGGGCTGGCCATGCCCCCGCCGCCCCGGAGCAACCAGGTCGTGGACCGCTGGCTGCCCGAGGCGCTCGCCGCCCTTGGCCCGACCCATCCGCAGCTTGCCGCCGTCATCGCCGCCGCCGCGCCGCATCTGGACTGGGTGACCTATGACATCTACCCGCCGGACCAGATCGGCCCGGCTTTCGCGCGGGGCCATGCCGCAGCCGCGATCCTGGGACGAGGTGCCCCGTTCCCGACGCGGGATGGCGATGATGTGGACATGGGCCTGTTCCTGATCGCCCCGCAGGTGCTTTACCGCGACCATGCCCATCCCGCGCCCGAGCTTTATGCACCGCTGACCGGACCGCATGGCTGGCGCTTCGCGCCCGGCGAGGCACTGGACGTGCTGCCCGCCCATACCCCCGTCTGGAACCCGCCCCACCGCCCGCATCTGACCAAGGTCGGGCGCATTCCCTTCCTTGCCTTCTATGTCTGGACCAGCGACGCTGAATTGCCCGCCCATGTCCTTCCTGCCGATGACTGGCCTGCGCTGGAGGCGCTGATCCTGTGACCCGAACCCTTGTCCACAATGCCCGCATCCGCACCATGGACCCGACCCGGCCCCTGGCCGAGGCCCTGCTGGCCGTGGATGGCCGGATCCTCGCCGTCGGGCCCGAGGCCGAAATGGTGGCCCTTGCCGGACCCAAGGCGACCCGGATCGACGCGGGCGGGCGGCTGGTCCTGCCGGGGTTTCAGGACGCGCATATCCATCTGCTTGCGGGAGGGATCAACCTGGCCGTCGCGGTCGAGTTCTACGATGTGCTGGACGAGGCGACGCTGCTGGCCCGCCTCGCGGCCCATGCCAAGGCCCGCCCGGACCTTCCGCTCATCATGGGGGCTGGCTGGCAGCCGGGCATCTTCGGCGATCACAATCTGACGGCCAGGCTGCTGGACACGGTGGTGCCGGACAGGCCGGCGGTGCTGTATGACACCTCGTTCCACAATTGCTGCTTCAACACCCGGGCGCTCGAGATGGCGGGGATCGACGATGACACGCCCGACCCGCTGAACGGCCATATCGTCCGCGATGCCGATGGTCACGCGACCGGAATGCTGCATGAGGAGGTCATCAAGCCCGCCTTCAAGGGTCTGCCGCAGCTGACGGAAGAGCACCGGATCGAAGGGTATCTTGCGGCAGAAGCGCTGGCACATCGCTGCGGCTTTACCGGCGTGCTGGATCCCCGCGTCACCGAGGAAGAAGCTCAGACCTATTCCCGCGTCCTGGCCGAAGGGAAATTGCGCCTGCGCGTCGCCGGAGCCGCGCTCGTCACCGAGGCCGACACGGCCCAATCGGCGCTCGAACGGCTGAGTGCGATGCGCGCCGCCCATCCGGGGCCGGATTTCCATGTGCATTCGGCCAAGTTCTTCATGGACGGCGTCTTCGAGAACCGCACCGCCGCCCTGCATGGCCCTTATGCCGATGCCGATGGCGGCAACGCGCCCTGCATGTTCGGGGCCGACAAGACGGTCGAACTGATGACCGCGCTCGATGCCGCGCGCTTTGCCATCCATGTCCATGTGATCGGCGACGCCGCCACCGCCCGCGCGCTTGACGGGCTCGAGGCCGCGCGCCGCGCGAATGGCCCCTGGCCCGCACAGCACCAGCTTGCGCATCTGCAACTGACCGATCCGGCCGATTACGACCGGCTGGCACCTGCGGGGGCGATGGCCAATATCCAGCCGCTCTGGGCACGGCTCGATCCGGTGGTCCCCGACATCGCGCTCGAGATGATCGGGTCAAAGCGGCGGGCCGAGACCTATGCCTTCCGCAAGATGCTGAATGCGGGCGCGGACTGGTGCCTGTCCTCGGACTGGCCCGTCTCGACGCTGAACCCGTTCGAGATCATGGAAACCGCCGTCACCCGTCAGGCCCGCCGGGCCGAGAACCCGCGCGAGCCGTTCCTGCCCGATCAGGCCCTGACGATCGAGGAATGCGTTCTGGGCTACACCGTCAACGCCGCCCGCGCCTGCTGGCGCGAGCATTTCACGGGGCAGCTGCGGCCCGGATTTTCGGCCGATCTGATCGTGCTGGATCAGGATATCTTCGACTGCCCGCTCAACCGCATTTCCGACACTCGCGTCCTTTGCACCGTCTTCAAGGGGCAAGTGGTCTGGCGCGACCCCGCTTTCTGAGCAACACAAGGAGAAACCCCATGTCCTTCCCCCCGTCCGAACGCCGCATCGTCAACATCCACGAGGGCGAGTACAAATCCTTCGTCTATGACGACGGAGAGGCGATGGGCGACACCATCCTGCAGCTTGACGAGGACAAGCCGCTGGGCGAGGGCTTCCACGTCTACCGGATGCCCGCCGGCATGACGACGCGCGCCCACAAGCACAACGGGCACGAGCAGTTCCTGATCCTCGAGGGCGAGCTGATCGAGAGCGACGGGACGGTGCTGAAGCCCGGCGACATGGTTTTCTACCGCGACGGCACGGTGCACAACTCCTATACGCCGAACGGGTGCCTGCTGGCGGTGCATATCGTGGGGCCGGAGATCGCGGCGGAGATCTGAGGATCCGCGCTCCGATCGGCCCGCGTGGGGCGGGCGGCGGGGGGGGGGGGGGGGGGGGGGGGGGGGGGGGG
>JAFIEN010000056.1 GCA_020832515.1 Rubellimicrobium sp.
ATGACCATGTGTCGAACTCCTGCCGTCAGCCCTTCACGCCTGTCGATGCGATCGAGGCGATGAAGTCGCGTTGCAGGTAAAGATAGAAGGCCAGGACCGGGACCGTGATCATCGACAGATAGGCCATGATCTCGCCCCAGGCACGGTTGAGCTGGAAGAAATACTGCAGACCGACCATGACCGGGCGGTAGCTTTCCTGCTGGACCACCATCAGCGGCCAGAGGTACTGGTTGTACATCGCCAGAAACTTGAGGATGGCCGCCGTCGCCAGCACCGGCCCCGCCAGCGGCATCACGATGCGCCGGTAGATCTGGCCCCAGCTTGCCCCCTCGACCCGGGCGGCCTCGATCAGCTCTTTCGGCAGGTCCTTGAAATACTGCACGAACAGGAAGATCGTCAACGCATCGGCGACGAAGGGCACGATCTGAACGCGGTAGGTGTTCAGC
This sequence comes from Rubellimicrobium sp., assembly GCA_020832515.1. GTDB lineage: Bacteria > Pseudomonadota > Alphaproteobacteria > Rhodobacterales > Rhodobacteraceae > JAFIEN01. The sequence goes on from JAFIEN010000056.1 coordinate 447, forward strand.
CAGCCCCAGGTGATCCCGTCCGCACCGATCCATGGCATCTTCGAGGACAGCAGCAGCAGCGGGATCGCGATCGTCTCGAAGGGCACGATCAGCGTGGCCAGCACCACCGAAAACAGGAACCCCCGGCCGAACCAGTCGATATAGACGAAGGCGAAGGCGGCCGTCGAACAGACGATCAGCGACAGAACGACCGTCGATGCGGTCACGATGATCGAATTCATCACGAAGGTGCCCACGGGGGCGCGCTGGAAGGCGGCGAAATAGTTGTTCAGGCTGATGTCGCCCACCGGCAGGAAGGCCCGGAACGAGGTCGTGTCGACCAGAAGCTGCTGGTCCGGCTTCAGGCTCGACATCAGCATGAAGACTAGCGGGAAGACGAAGATCACCGCGATGATCGTCAGCACCGCATAGCGGGCGGCAAGGCGCAGGCCGCGGTTGTCCGAGGTGACGAGGGCCATCAGCGACGCTCCCTTGTGAGATACCGTTGGGTGAGGCTGATGGTCAGCACGATCACGAAGAGGATGACCGAGATGGCCGAGCCACCCGAGATGTCCTGCTTGCCATAGCCGCGCTCGACCGCCTGGAAGACGATGGTCTGGGTGCTGTCAAGCGGTCCCCCCCGCGTCATCACGTCGATCTGCGCGAACAGGGCAAAGGCCTGCATCGTGATGACGATCAGCACGAGGACAGCGGTGTTGCGCAGGCCCGGCCAGGTGACATACCGGAAGCCCTGCCATTTCGAGGCGCCCTCGAGCTCGGCCGCCTCGTAGAGGGTCGGGCTGATCGTCTGCAGGCCCGAAAGCCAGATCACCATGTGAAAGCCCACCGCCTGCCAGATCGACATGGCGATGATCGACCCCAGCGCCGTAGAGGGATTGCCCAACCAGTCCACCGTCGGGATCAGCCCGAAGCTGAGTGTGCCCAGCATGTTGTTCAGAAGGCCGTTGTCGGGTGAATAGATGAAGCGCCACAAGAGCGAGACGACGACGATCGATACGACGACCGGCATGAAGTAGATCGTTCGAAAGACGTTGATCCCGCGCAGGCGCTGATTGATGAGCAACGCAAGGCACAGCGCAAGCCCCCCCTGCACGGGGGCCACGACCAGCACGAAGACGACGGTGTTGACGATCGCCTTCATGAAGACCAGATCGCGCGCCAGCACCACCAGCCGGTCCTGCCCCAGCCCGATCGAGAACCACTCGCGCATGCCGTTGTACTGGGGGAAATCGGGATTGTTGCGGGTGAAGCCGCGCACCGCCGGAAACTGCGGCTGGCCCTCGGCATCGGTCACGACCGCGCCATCCGCGTCGCGCTCGGGCGACAGGCGCAGGGTCGCCACGCCCAGAAGCTGCTGATAGTTCGACAACCCGACGAAGCTGGTCGGATTGGGCGAGACCAGCCGCTGGTTCGTGAAGGACAGGATGAAGGCAAAGCCGAAGGGCAACAGGAGGAAGGTGCCGACCAGAAAGACGGCCGGTCCCGCAAACATCCAGCCTGTCCCGTTCGACCGGGTGAATCTCGAGGCCATGTGCCCCCCGCGACTGACGATGGATGGGGATGCGCCCGGGACAACCCGTGCCCCGGGCGCATCTGTCACGCTCAGTTGTGGCCGTAGCCGCCGTTGCGCGCGATATCGGCGTTGATCTCGTCGACGGCGGCATCCAGCGTGTCGGCCACATCGGCGCCATTGGCGATATCGGCCAGCGCCTTTTCAAAGACCTTGGCCGCCACGACATAACCCGGCGTCACCGGACGCACGAGCGCCTGTTCGGCCGAGAGATCGAAGAAGACCGCCATCGGACCGCCTTCGGCGTAGTTCTCGGTCATGGCCGCAGCTTCGAGCGTTGCCGGGATCAGGCCGATACCATCCGAGAAGGCGGCCAGATATTCCGGCTGCAGCGCGAATTCGATGAAGGCCGCCGCCCCCTCGGGATGATCCGAGGTGGCCGAGACGCCGAACTGCCACGACGCCGCCCCGATGATCGGGCCGTTGCCGAAATCGGGCGCGGGCAGGAAGACGGTGTCGTCGAAGGCCTCGAGTGCCCCCAGCGCCGCCCAGTTGCCGTTCCACGAGAAGGCATAACGGCCGTCCTGGAAGCCCGAATCGCGCGCGGCCGGATCCTGGCTGGTGCCGGGGGCATAGCCTTCCGCGAACAGGGACTGCCACCACTCGCCGAAGGCCAGCGCCGCCTCGCCGTTCAGGGCGCCTTCCGCGGTCTGATAGGTCGAGCGGTCGACGATGTCACCGCCGAAGGACTGCAGGAAGGGCGAGAAGGCGTAAGGGTACCATTCCCCGGTCCAGGCCATCCCCAGATCAAGCGGATATTCCCAGTCGCCGGTCGCCTTGGCGGCGTCGAGTGCTGCCATGAACTCCTCGCCCGTCCAGGGCTCGGCCAGGGTGGGGGTGCGCAGGCCAAGGGCGTCAAGCGTGGACTGGCGCGTCACCAGCGCCACGGCCGCATCCCACAGGCCGATCGAATACAGTTCGTCGTTCCAGATGCCCTTGGTGCCGGGCAGGAAGTCGGCGATCAGGCTTTCGTCGATGGGCAGGGGCTGCATGTAGCCGGCCCAGGCCCAGTTCGGCATGACCGGCCCGTCCACATCAAGGATGTCGGGCAGGTTGCCGGCCAGCGCGGCCGCCACCACCGAATCGTTGTAGGCGATCTGCGGGAAGCTCTCCATCCGCACCACCCAGTCCGACTGGCTGGCATTGAAATCGTCGATCACCTGCGTGATCAGCCGCATCTCGACGTCGTTTCCGGCGCCGTGATACCACATCGTCAGCTCGGTCTGGGCCAGTGCCGGCCCGGCAAGGGCCGTCGTCAGTGCAAGGGCGCCGGTCAGGCGGGTCAGTTTCGTCATCCGTTGTGTCCTCCCGTTGTGGATGAAGTCGTCGATGGATCGAGGGTGGTTCCAAGCGCGGTCACCGATGACCGCCAGTACACCGGACCCCGGACAAGGACCGGCGCATCCGGCGCCGCCTCGCCCCGGATCAGGGACAGAAGAAGTTCGGCCGCCCGCCCGCCCATGGCGCCATAGGCCAGTTCGATGGTGCTCAGCGGCGGATAGAGCGTCTCGGCGATCACGCGGTGATTGTCATAGCCCGCGACCGAGACGTCGTCGGGCACCCGCGTCCCGCGCGAGCGCAGGATGCCGTAAAGCTTGAGCGCCATCTTGTCGTTGCCGCAGCACAGCACGGTCGGCGGTTCGGGCAGCCGCATCAGCCGTTCGACCGCGGCATGCAGCAGCCGGGTCTCGGCCTCGGGCGAGGTCGTCTCGCAGCAGGTCACGAGGGCGGGGTCATGGGCGATCCCCGCCGCCTCGAGCGCGGCACGGTAGCCGGCCGTGCGCAGGCGCGTGGCGTCAAGATGGCTCATCAGCGTGAGATAGGCGATCCGCCGGTGCCCCGCCGCGATCAGCCGGGTCACCAGGTCGCGCTGGCCCTGCTCGTCATCGGGCAGGATGCAGGTCGTGCCGGCGTCATCGTAGCAATTGGCCAGAACGACCGGCGTGTCCTTCGGGATCGCCGGCAGGGTGACCTTGCGGTGATACTCGGCAACATAGATCAGGCCTTCGACCCGATGTCGCAGGAAGGTCTCCACCAGTGCCGGCACGGTGTCCGAGCGGTCGCCCGTATCGGCGATCATCATCGTCATGCCACGCTCGGCCATGACGCGCTGGATGCCCTGGACGATCACCAGTTCCGGCAGACCCGTCGGGCGCGCCTCGTCGGCGGTCGAGATGGCCCCGGTGATCACGCCCACCAGACCCGACCTGTTGGACCGCATCATCCGCGCGGCGTTCGAAGGCACGTAACCCATTCCGGCCATTGCCGTTTCCACGGCCTCGCGCGTCTTGCGTCCGACCGGACCTTCCCCGTTGAGCACGCGGCTCACGGTTTTGGGCGAGACGCCCGCGGCTGCCGCGACGTCGTAGATCGTGGCCATCGGTTTCCTCCCGTGCCCGCCGGTCCTTGCAGAGCGGCGTTGTCCCGGCGGGTCTCTGCGGACCTGTGACACCGATGACATGACACCGGTGTCATAGTGCGGCAAACCGGCTCGAGTCAACGGATTTTTCGAATGGCTGCGATGTCGGGGCCCGCCCTCCAGGTCCAGGGGGGCGGGACGGCGTCTCGAAACAGGCAGGCCGAAGGGCAGGGGGCAGGGGGCGGGGGGCGGCGGCCCCGACGTTTACCGTGCGCGGTGGACGGCAGATCGGAAGACGTGCGGCGGCACCGGGCCGATGCTGGCCGGCATCATGGACGGATCCACCCGGAGACCGGACCTTGCGGCGGATCGTCCGGAACCGGGGCCGGCGTCAGGCCCAGGTCCACGCCTCGGCCCCTGCCGGCACCGGACAGTCGCTTTCGCGCACGATGAGCCGGCTGTCCACGATCTCGCGGAAGGGGCCGGGCCGACCGTCAAGCTTCATCAGCATCATCCGGCCAAGGCGCAGGCCCATCGCTTCGAGGTTCTGGCCGAAAGTCGTCAAGGCAGGCGAGACGAGCGACGCCTGCGGCATGTCGTCGGATCCGATCACCGCCACGTCGCGCCCCGGGACCAGCCCGAGGCCGCGCAGCCCCTCCATCGCGGACATCGCGATCAGGTCGTTGCCGCAGACAAGGGCGGTCGGATCGGCCCCGGTGGAAAACAGATGACCCACCGCCTCGGCTCCGGTGGAATGCGACAGGTAGCATTCCACCTGCAGCGCGGGGTCCGGGTCGATCCGCGCCTCGGCCAGCCGCGCGAGGTAGCCGTCCCGGGTAAGCGTTGCATAGGTATAGCGCAGGGGCGCGGACAGAAGCGCGATCCGGCGGTGGCCAAGGGACAGAAGCCGCTCGACCGCCTGGCGCCCGATCGAGGCCTGATCGCGGTCGATCCAGTCGTGATCGCCCGCGCCGTCGCGTCCGACGGTGATGAAGGGCACGCCTTCGCGCTTCAGCCAGTCGATCCTTTCGTCCTGTGGCCGGGTCCGACCGAAGATCACGCCGTCAGACCGGCCCGAGGCGACGATGCGGCGGATCGTGTCGAGCTCGCGGTCGAATTCGCGGGCGAGTGTCACCTGCAGGTCATAGCCCTTGGCCGTCAACGCCATCTCGAGGCCGTCGAGGATGCCCAGGAAATAGGGATCGACGAACTTGGTCCACGGTTTCGACACCATGAACGTGACCGTCCGCGTCGCGTTGCGGCGCAAGGTGGCGGCGGCATGGGACGGCCGATAGCCCAGCGCCTCGGCCACCTTGACGATGCGGGCGCGCGTCTCGGCGCTCACATCGCTGTAGCCGTTCAGGGCGCGGCTCACGGTCGAGGTCGAGACACCCGCCATGCGGGCGACGGCCCGGATCCCCTGCAACTGGCCTGCGTCACGGTCCACTGGCTGCTTCCCCCCTGGGCCGAAGTCAAAATCGTTTTTGGACATTCGTCAAGTCGTTGACGGGACAAGCCCGAAACCAGCACAGAATCGAAGGATTCCGTCTTGACTTGGAAGGATCTTCACGAAGACTATGCTGCGGGGAGCGGAAACGTTTTTGACGTACCGCCGAACGGGAGGCGCGGGGAAGAAAACTCCGCGCGATTTGGGAGGACGACATGCAAGCAATGAGAACGACCCTTCTGGGTGGCGCGGCGGCGCTTGGCCTGGCCGCAGGGCCCGCGCTGGCAGATGGATGGTGCTCGGGTGTGAACATCACGCTGTTTTCGGGCGGGCCTGCGGGCGGTGCCTTCAACTCGATCATCGACCGGGGTGCGCGGCAGGCGGCCGAAGATACCGGCGCGAATGTCAACATCATCTATTCCGACTGGGATTTCGAGCGGATGGTCACGCAATTGCGCGACATGATCGGTCAGGCCCCCGACGGGATCGCGATGATGGGCCATCCGGGCGATTCCGCGATCATGCCGCTGGCCGAACAGGCCGATGCGGCAGGCATCAGGATGATGTACATGAACGTCGACGTGCCGGAGGTGCGCGCGCGCTTCGGGTCGGGCTATGTGGGCGCGCAGCTCTATGACCAGGGCGTCGCCCTCGGGGTCGAGACGCTGCGGCTGGCCGGTGACCGGATCGGCGAAGGCGACAAGGCCATCGTCATGAGCCGCTGGGAAAGCGAGAACCGCGCCCAGCGCGAGCTTGGCCTGGTCGATGCGCTGGAAGCGGCGGGGATCGAGGTCATCAAGCTTCAGGAGGCCGAGGGCGCTTCGGCCGACCAGATGCTGCAGCTGCCCATCCTGACCGCGACCCTGCTGTCCAACCCGGATGTCCAGCTGATCGGCTATCCGGGCGGCCCGTGGCTGTCGGCGGCACCCGTCTTCATGGAATCGATCGGCAAGGGGCCGGACGACATCATCGGCGTCGGTTTCGATCTGGGCCAGGGCGTGATGACGGCCTTCGAGCAGGGCTATGTCCTCGTGACCGCGGACCAGCAGCCGTATCTTCAGGGCTACATGCCGGTTTTGTCGCTGTGCCAGCAGATCGTCTACCAGATGGGGCCGCTCAACGTCGATACCGGCGCGGGCTTCGTCACGGCGGACAACTTCATGGATGTCGCGCCGCTGGCGCAGGACGGCATTCGCTAGGCGTTCCGGGGCGGTCCTGCCGGGCCGCCCCGACCCATCCCGACACGAGGGGAGAGACAGGCATGACGGCAAAGCAGCCGATCGTGGAAATGCGCAATATCGTCAAGCGCTTCGGCAGCGTCGAGGCGCTGTCGGGCGTGTCGATGACCGTGCGCAAGGGCGAGGTGCTGGGCCTTCTGGGCGACAATGGCGCGGGCAAGTCGACGCTGGTCAAGACGCTGGCCGGTGTCCATGACCCGGATCAGGGCGACATCATCGTGCGCGGGCAGAAGGTCAGCCCCTGGACCCCGATGGCCGCCCGCGATGCCGGGATCGAGACGGTGTTTCAGGACCGCGCCCTGGCGCCCCAGCATTCCATCGTGACCAACATCTTCATGGGGCGCGAGATCACGAACGGTCTGGGCCTGCTCAAGGTGCAGGAACAGATCGACGAGGCCAACCGCCTGATGCGCGAGATCGGCTTCACCTCCAAGGTCTTCAACCCCGAATCCACCGTGGGCCATCTTTCTGGCGGCGAACGGCAGGGCGTCGCCATCGCGCGCGCGCTTTACAACAAGGCCGATGTGATCGTGCTGGACGAACCCACCACCGCCCTGTCCCTGACCGAGACGCAGAAGGTGTTCCGCTTCGTCGAGGCGGTCAAGGACAGCGGCCGCACGGTCGTCTTCATCGGCCACAACATCTATCACGTCTGGGACATCGCCGACCGGTTCTTCGTCATCGACCGGGGACGCACGGCCTTCGAGGGCGAAAAGGCGCAGTTCACCGGCGCCGATCACCTGATCCAACTGATGCACCAGCTGGCCGAGACGGGGAAGGCGGACACCACCTCGCTTCGTCCCGTCGTCGACGCTGTCGCCTGAGGAAAGCGCAAGAGATGGCCGAAACCACAACCGCCGAGACCACCGCCACATCCGCGATCGACAAGCGGGGCGACCAGTCCGCCTGGATCCTGTTCTACCGCCGCAACGGGCGGGCGCTGAACGCATTCATCACCTTCCTGCTGGTCTGGGGCTTCTTCGCCTTCAACAATCCGACGCTGTTCCTGATCCCGGGCTACTACAACGCCTTCCTGTTCTCGGTACCGGCGACCATCATCATCACCACGGCGCTGGTCTTCGTCATCGTCTCGGGCGAGATCGACCTTGCCTTCCCGTCCGTCATGGGGGCAGGGGGTGGACTGTTCATGTACATGGTCCTCTACGGCGTGCCGGTCCTTGTGGCGGCGGCCATCACCATGGCGCTGGGCGCTGCGATCGGGTTCGGCATCGGGGCGGTCGTGGTCTGGGGCAAGATCTCGTCGCTGGTCGCCACGCTGGGTCTGAACTTCTTCATCGTGGGGCTGGTGAACCTGCTCGCGCAGGGCCGCAACATCGAGGCGCGCGATGCGGTGGGGTCTTTCGGCTACCGCTTTTTCACAAGCCGGTGGGATGTGTTCGGGCTGCAGGTGCCCAACCATTTCATCATCGCCATCGTCTGGACGATCTTCTGCTATGTCCTGTTCACCTACCACAAGTTCGGTGTCAGGGTGCAGCTGACGGGCGACAACCCCGAAAGCGCGCGGCAGATGGGGATCAACATCGACCGGGTGCGGATCGGGGTCTTCGTCTTCTCGGGCCTGGCCGCGGGGCTTTGCGGGGTGATCCTGGTGCAGACGGCGAACATGGTCTGGTTCCCGACCTCCGGCAAGGCCTACCTGCTGATCGCGCTTGCCGCGGTGTTCGTGGGCGGAACGCCCGTCTGGGGCGGGGTCGGCACGATCTGGGGGGCCTTCTTCGGGGCGTTGACGATCACGCTGATCCCCTCGGGCGCAGTGGGTGCGGGCTTTGCCGGGTTCTGGACCGACTTCATGTTCGGCCTTGTCATCATCCTGTCGATGATCGCGCATCGCTTTTCGGGGGCACGGGTCAGGTGAGGATCGCTCTGGTCACGGGGGCTGCCGGCGGCATCGGGCAGGCGGTGGTCGCCGCCCTTGTCGCCGACGGGCAGCGCGTGATCGCGCTGGACCGCACGCCCTGCCCGCCGCCCGACGGGGGCGAGGCGCATGCGCTGGACCTGACCGACGAAGGCGCGGTCGGCGGGGTGATGCAGGGCATCGCCGCGCGGCACGGGCGGCTGGACAGCGTGTTCTGCATCGCCGGGGTCAACCACCAGTCGACGCTCGAGGCGATGGAGTGGTCCGCCTGGGAACGGATGATGGATGTCAATGTCGGCCATATGTTCCTGACCGCGAAACACGCATTTCCCCTGCTGGCGAAGGGCGAGGCACCCGCGATGATCTGCCTCGCCTCGGTCGCGGGTCATGTCGCAAGCGACGACTATCCCGCCTATGTCACGACCAAGGCCGCTGTCGAAAGCTTTGCCTGGGCGCTGGCGGGCGAAGGGGCCGAGCACGGGATCCGCGTCAACGCCCTTGCGCCGGGCTGGGTTGACGTGGGCTTTACCGATGCCGCCCGCGCGGCCGCCCCCGACCCTTCCGCGCTGGACGTGGCCGCCCGCGCCGCGCATGTACTGGGGCGGATGGCGCGGCCCGATGAGGTGGCCGAGGCGCTGCTCTGGCTTGCCTCGCCCGCCGCCTCCTTCGTCAATGCCACGACGATGTTCGTCGATGGCGGTTTCATGCGGAAGCACTAGCGATGCGCATCGTCGTGACCGGAGGCGCGGGTGGGATCGGGCGGGCTGTCGTCGCCGTGCTGAAGGCTGGCGGGCACGAGGTCGCGTCGTTCGACCTGCAGGACAACCCGAAGGCCGACCGCTCGGTCACGCTCGACCTGCTGGACGAGGCCGCGCTGGCTGCCGCGTTTTCCGGGTTCGGCCGGGCGGATGGGCTGGTTTGCCTCGCGGGGGTGAACCTTCCGGGGCGGGTGACCGAACTGGCCTGGGCCGACTGGCGGCGGACGATGGCCGTCAATGTCGGCGGCATGATGCTGGCGCTGAAACACGCCAGCCCGCATCTGACGGAAGGCGGGGCGGTGGTGCTGACCTCTTCCGTCTCGGCCCATATCGCCACGGTCGGCTCGGTCGCCTATCACGCATCCAAGGGCGGCGTTCTGGGTCTGATGCGTGCTGCCTCGGGCGGGTTTGCGGCGCGGGGCATCCGGGTCAATGCCGTCTCGCCCGGCTGGGTGGATGCGGGTTTCACCCATGCCGCGCTGCAAAAGGGCCCCGAGGGTCGCGCTGCCGTCGCTGCCACCATCGCCGCTGCAGGGGCGCAACATCTGGCGGGCCGCATCGCCCGGCCCGAGGAAGTGGGCGAGGCGGTGGCCTTCCTTCTGTCCCCCGCCGCTTCATTCGTGACCGGCACCGAGCTTGTGGTGGACGGCGGTTTCCTTCGCAAGAAGTGAGACCGCCCCAACCCCGCCCTTTTCGCCCGGGACAAGCCCGGTGGCACGATGGCGGACGGCGGAACATGCCGATCGCGGCAAGTCTCAGATCCGGACACTAGGCTTCAACTAGCACAAAACCGCTTTACCCGGCCCCCTCATCCGAGGGCTTGTCGTAGAATGCATTGTATTGAAGGCTCAAGGTTCACGGCGATTTCGGGTGCCGTCAAACTGGTTGCATTTTCCCGACATTGCGGCTTGCTTCGAAGGCTGATCTCCGCCGCAGCGACAGCATGACAGCGATGCCCCCGATTCCTGTCTTCGGGACGGTGATGATCCCCTCTCCGGCTGCACCCGATCATCCTGCAGCCGTCGTTCGACGGGCCGGGATTTGCGCCGGGGGTGACGGCGGGCAGCGCCTGTCCGGGCCACCGGTCGAGCCGGCGGCGCTTTCCCTGCCACACACCCGAACGACCGATGTCCCGGCGGGGCGGCAAAAAAATCCTGCACCCATGTCGAAATCTGTAAGACTCAATCGTCCTTGGGGTATCGAAACCTCAAAAGGTAAGGAGTGAACATGGTTTTCGAAACAACCCCCCTTTATGCGCTGCCGGTGGCGGCGATCTATCTGGTCCTGTGGTTCCGCGTCTCGTCAGTCCGCTCGGGCACGGGCGTGTCATTTGGCGATGGCGGCAACCCGGTTCTGGCGCGACGTATCCGCCAGCACGGGAACTGCGCCGAATGGTCCGCATTCGTGTTGATCCTGATGATGCTTGCCGAAGGCATGGGCGCGCCCGCCCTCTGGCTGCACATCTGCGGCGCGCTGCTGCTGGCAGGACGCCTCGCGCATCCCTTCGGGCTGGTGCCCGACAACGCCGGCCATCCGCTGCGCTATGTCGGCAACGGGACGAACCTGCTGGCAGCCGCGATCGCGATGGGCTGCATCGGCATCCAGATCCTTGGTCTCTGAAAGGACATTCCGATGCAGTACATGCTTCTGATCTATAACGATCCCGCTCGGGAACCGGCCTATGGCACGCCCGAATTCGACGCCATGATGGATGGCTATTTCGCCGCGAACCAACGGATGAAGGCCGATGGCGTCCTGCGCTCTGGCGAGGGGCTGCAGGGCGTGGAAACGGCCACCTCGCTGCGCTTCAGGTCGGGCAAGGTTGAAACCATGGACGGCCCCTTTGCCGAAACGCGCGAGCATCTGGGGGGATACTACATCATCGACGCGCCCGATCTGGATGCGGCGCTGACCTATGCCGCGCTCATACCGTCGGCGCATTTCGGCACGATCGAGGTGCGGCCGCTGATGGACTACAACCCGGCAGCGTGACGCCATGACCGCCCCCGGCCCGGCCAGTGCAATCGCGGTCTCGCGGGAACTCGACCGCGTGATGCGGGCCGACCGGGGGCGGCTTCTTGCGGTGCTGGCCGCCAGCCTGCGCGATCTGTCGCTGGCCGAAGAGGTGCTGCAGGAGGCTGCTGTCTCGGCGCTGGGGCATTGGGGCCGATCGGGCCTGCCGGCGCAGCCTGCGGGCTGGCTTCTGCAGGTGGCGCGGCGCAAGGCGATCGACAGGCTGCGCGGCACGGCGCGCGACAGCCGCACGGGCAAGGCGCTGGGGCTGCTTGCGGGTGAAGAGGCCGCATCCGAACACCAGGCCATCCCCGACGAACGGCTGCGCCTGATCTTTGCCTGTTGCCACCCCGCACTTGAGCCGAAGTCGCGTGTGGCGCTGACCCTGCGCACGGTCTGTGGGCTGACAACGCCCGAGATAGCCCGCGTCTTCCTCGATGTGGAAGCGACGATGGGCCAGCGCATCAGCCGCGCCAAGGCCAAGATCGCCGCCGCCGGTATCCCCTTCGCCGTGCCCGATGCCGACCACTGGGCCGAGCGCCTCGGGGCAGTACTGACCACGACCTACCTGATCTTCACGACGGGCTATGTCGCAGGGCCGCAAGAGCCGCGCGACCTGTGCCTTGAGGCCGAATATCTTATCCGTCTGATCGACGGGTTGCGCCCCGGGGATGCCGAGATCGAGGGTGCGCTGGCCATGATCCTGCTGACCGCCGCGCGCCGCGCCGCGCGGATCGGGCCGGATGGGGCAAGCTTGCCGCCGGGCGAACAGGACCGCCGCCTCTGGGACCCGGACCGCCTCGCCGAGGGGCGCGCGGTCCTTGCCCGCGCCGTGGCGCGCCACCAGCCCGGCCCGTTCCAGATCAAGGCCGCCATCGCCGATTGCCAGATGGCCGCCCCCGCCCCCGACTGGCCTCAGATCGCCGCTCTCTACGGTGCACTTCTGCGCCACGAGCCCACGCCTGTCGTTCGCCTCAACGCCGCGGTCGCGACGGCCGAGGCAGGAGACCCGGTGCGGGGACTGGCCATCGTCGAAGCGCTTGGCGGGGCGCTGTCGGACTATCAGCCCTGGCACGCTGCCCGCGCTGCGCTTCTTGCCCTGACCGGAGACCGCGAACGCGCCGTGATCGCCTATCGCGAGGCGATCGAACGCGCGTCCACGGTGGCCGACGCCCTGTTTCTGGAGCGGCGCCTTGCAGGGCTTGATCCGCGGCCCGCGCCTCGCAGAGGGTGATCAGGCCCTTGCAACCGCGTGCCGGATACCGGTTTGCCCGGGGCGGGCGGACCGGAGGCACGGTTGGTCAGGCACTGGACGAACGGGACCGCTTCATGATCTGCCGCGCCGCCTTCCTGCCCGACAGGATTGCCCCATGGGTCGAGCCGAAGAACCGGCTCGACGTGGCCTCACCCGCGAACAGAAGGGCGCCATCCCAGTCGTCGCCCGCCAGCTTCTTGCGGGTGTTGGGCCGCGTGCCCACGCCGTTGTAGGAGTAGCTGCCCTGCGCAAACACGTCCTGCCCCCAGCGCGTGACCTGTCCGGCCAGCGGCGCGGGAAAGGCCGCGCCGAACATCGCCCTGAGCGCCTCATGCGCCGAGGCGATCGTCGTCTGATCGTCCAGCCGCTCGAACTCGGCCGCCTCGGCCCCGGCATTGAAACCGACCAGGACCGGCACATCGAGCGAGGGCACAAGATTGACCCATTCGGCCCAGACCCCGTCGCGCGGCGACATCCACTGCAGCCAGTCGGCATCGGCGGGCCAGGCGACACGGTCGAAACGCAGGACGCATTTGTTCAGAAGGCCCGAGCGCAATGTGCCGATCGCGCGTTGGCGGCTGGTCTTGAGCGCCTCGCCGAAGGTGACGCGGCCCGATTGCAGCACACCCAGCGGCAGCGCACAGATCACGTGATCGGCCTCGAGGCTGCCGCCCGAGGCCAGATGCACCGCCGCGCCGCGCCCGGCGGGGGTGATCTTGCGCACCTCGGTCCCGGTGCGGATGTCAAGGCCTTCGGCAAGCGGGGGCAGGAGCTGGTCGAACCCGTCGGGAAAGAGCACATCGCCCCCGGGCATGTCGTCGGCATCCTCGTCGAAGTGCCAGGCCGACAGATGCTCCCAATCGGCGGCATATTCGTGTTCGATCGAGGTATTGATCCACTTGCGCAGCAGTTTGCGCTGCTCGGCCCCGGCCCTTGCCCAAAGCTGCGACCCGCGCAGCGCCTGCGCCAGCGACATGTCGGATGCCGCCGCCTCAACCTCTTCACGGGCCTGGTCGAGCAGTGCCGCAGCCGCCTCGAGTTGCCCGTCCGGTGCCAGCCTCTCGCCGGTCTCCGACAGCCAGAGCGAGCGGCCGTAGGCGGTGCCGATCCGTCGCGCGCCGACCTGGTCGGCCAGCTCTGTCATCGGGTTGCCCTCGATCCCATGGATCCAGTTTGCGCCCAGATCCGTCGGCAGGTCCGGCCAAAGCCGCGACGTCCAGACGCGCCCGCCGATCCTGTCGCGCGCCTCGAGCACCGTCACGGCGTGTCCGCCGCCCCGCAGCGCCTGCGCCGCGGCAAGGCCCGCCAGCCCCGCCCCGACCACGAGGATCGACCTGTCCCGCTGCCGCGCCATCCCGTCCTGCCTGTCTGTCCGCCTGACGCCGACCGGCGTTCCCTCGGACCTTGCGATTCCACTATCGGCCAATGTCCGAACGAATGTTGCTTTAGCACAAGACGAAGCTCGCGCCACCCGGACCTGCGGCACCGATTGCGGGGCAGGTCCGTGCCGTCCCGGCCGGATCATGCAGGGCCCGGCAGCCCGGTCCCGCTGCCGCCGGCAGATGCGCAGATCACGCGGATGGCGTCCCGGGTCCGAAGGCTGCGGCGGCCCGTCGTTGAATGGCCTCCCATCGAGGCCATGGCTGATCCACGTCGACGCAGGCCCCATGATCCGACCGGGGTCCGGTCAGGCGGGCGCTGGAAACCAGGGGATCTTGCAAGATGACAACAGAGCCTGCGGATTTCTTTCCGCCGCACGCCGCTTCGCCGGAACGGCTTGAGGTGGTTGGTCTATTCGGGAAAGCTCTGCCCTGCAGATCAATGAGGCTTGAGGGCGTGACAATGACAGAGCCGAACACTCCCGCCGCGCCTGAACCGTCCGAGGGTTCCGCATCGGCTGCGGCCTCGGCGGTCACGTTCTCGCAATCCGGCGGTCTTGCCGGGCGCCTTGCCGCTCTGGATGTGGCGCTGGCCTTTTCCTCCTACCAGTCGGGGCTGCTTTATCTTCTGGGGCGCAAGGGCGACGGATCGCTGCACCTGCACCAGACCGCCATCGCCAAGCCGATGGGCATCGCCTGCGACGGGCCCGGGCGGCTGACGCTTGCGGCGGGCTATCACATCCTGCGGATGACCAGCCCGCTGAAACCGGGGGAACGGGTCAACCAGATCTTCGACGCCTGCTATGTGCCCCGGCGGATCCATGTCACGGGCGAGCTTGACGCCCATGACATCGGGATCGGTGCCGACGGCCAGCCGGTCTTTGTCAACACGCAGTACAACTGCCTTGCGACCGTGGACGAGGCGCACAGCTTCCGCCCGCTCTGGATGCCGCCCTTCATCACCGATCTGGTGCGCGAGGATCGCTGCCACCTCAATGGTCTGGCGATGCGTGACGGCCGGCCCGCCTATGTCACGGCGGTCAGCCGCTCGGACACGATCGACGGCTGGCGCGACCGGCGGGCCGATGGCGGCGTGGTGATCGACGTGGACCGCAACGAGGTGATCTGCGAGGGCCTGTCGATGCCGCATTCGCCGCGCCTGCATCAGGGCGCGCTCTGGGTGATGAACTCGGGCACGGGCGAGCTGGGTGTGATCGAGGGGGCCGCGTCTGGCAAGGGGCGTTTCGTGCCGCGGGTCTTCTGCCCCGGCTTCCTGCGAGGTCTGGCGTTTCGCGGCGATCATGCCTTCGTCGGCCTGTCGAGGCCCCGCTACAAGCGGTTCGAGGGGCTTGAGCTGGACGCGCGGCTGGCGGCCGCCGACAGCGCGCCCTGGTGCGGGGTGCAGGTGATCGACCTTCGGACCGGCACCTGCGTGGACTGGTTCCGCATCGATGGCGCGGTGGCCGAGCTTTACGATGTCGAGGTGATCCCCGGCGTGGCCTGCCCGATGGCATTGGGGCCGTCCTCGCCGGAATTGCTGGGCTTTGTCACGCATGCACCGCTCGTCTGATGAACGCGGTTCGTGCACGCAGGCTTTCATGATCCGTTGATCAAGATCTTCAAAGGGGATGTCCGCGACGTCCACGACCGCTTTGCAGCAAACGCCGCGCCCCAAGCCTTTTGCCGATGCTGGGGGTGCTGACGGGATCGGTCTTGTCACTGGCGGTGGTGGCCCTGGGGGCAGGTGCTCTTGCCCACCCGCCTGAATGAATGGACCGAATACGGAAACTGCACGGATCAGGGTATCTCCTCGACATCAAGCTTGAAGACAGCCTCGAAAGACGCTGGCGCCAACGACCCCTCACTGCCGATCTGCTCAACCGTCTCGCGCGTCACATTCACGATGACCGGTCCCGCCAACGCCACCTCCAGCTGCCCTTCGAGGGCGCGCACCGCCATTTCGACCGAGAGCCGCCCTTGGATGACGGCAAAATCGGTAGGGGCGGCGAGAATGCGACCTCGCCGGATACCACGGAAGACGGCATGACTCATATAGGTCGAGACGATCCCGATCCTGTCCTCCAACCCCCGCGCCCGCAGGATCGACACCGCCACCTCCGCCGTCGGGCCGCTGCCGACGATGTAATCCAGCCCCCCCGCCAGCCCCCCCGCCAGATCGAGCGCCTCTTCCACCAGAAGCACCTGCGCCTCGCGGCCCGTGTCGCCGTAAAGCGTGGCCACGATCTCGACTGCGCTGTTGTCGACGGCGGCGCGGAACCCCTCTTCCACGAAGCCGACCCAGCCCGCCGCCGCGGGCCCGGGAAACCATGCGACGCGCACCGCAGGCGTCCCCGCGGGGTGCCGTTCGGCGAGGAAACGCCCGGCGACGGCCCCCGTCTCGACCCATGAGACGGCAGCCTTAGCGGTAAAGCCCCGGTCATCGATATAGTTGACGGCGGCGATCACCGGCATGCTCTCGGAAATTTCCACAACAACATC
>JAFIEN010000057.1 GCA_020832515.1 Rubellimicrobium sp.
CTCAACTGCATCGGCGCCGATGGCAGCGGCGGGCCCACGACCGACCCTTGCGGGGTCTGCGAACACTGTCGCGCCATCGCCGAGGGCCGCCATGTCGACGTGATGGAGATGGATGCCGCCAGCCGCACCGGCGTGGGCGACATCCGCGAGATCATCGAAAGCGTCCACTACCGGGCCGCAAGCGCGCGCTACAAGGTCTATATCATCGACGAAGTGCACATGCTTTCGACCAATGCCTTCAACGCGCTTTTGAAGACGCTGGAGGAACCGCCGCCGCATGTGAAATTCATCTTCGCCACCACCGAAATCCGCAAGGTGCCCGTCACCGTCCTGTCGCGCTGCCAGCGCTTCGACCTGCGCCGGATCGAGCCCGAGGTGATGATCACCCTCCTGCGCCGGATCGCCGCTGCCGAAGGGGCCGCGATCACCGACGAGGCTCTGGCTCTGATCACGCGGGCTGCCGAAGGGTCTGCCCGGGATGCGACCTCGCTGCTTGATCAGGCGATCAGCCATGGCGCGGGCGAGACGGGGGCCGAACAGGTGCGCGCCATGCTGGGGCTGGCCGACCGGGGGCGGGTTCTGGATCTCTTCGACATGATCCTGAAGGGGCAGGCAGCGGCGGCCCTTGGCGAATTGTCCGAACAATATGCCGAAGGTGCCGATCCGATGGCCGTGCTGCGCGATCTGGCCGAGATCGCGCACTGGATCAGCGTCATCAAGATCACCCCGGATGCGGCCGAGGATCCCACCGTCGGCCCCGACGAACGCCTCCGCGGCCGCGAAATGGCCGAGGCGCTGCCGATGCGGGTGCTGACGCGGCTCTGGCAGATGCTGCTCAAGGCGCTGGAAGAGGTATCCTTCGCGCCCAATGCGATGATGGCGGCGGAAATGGCGGTGATCCGTCTGACCCATGTCGCCGACCTGCCCACGCCCGAGGAACTGGTCCGCAGCCTGCAGGACGCGCCCCCGCCCGGGCCCGGCCCCGCCGGCGGCCCGCGCGCTGCGCCGCGTGCTCCGGGCGGGTCCGGGGCCACCGCGCGGGGCGATCTGCCTGCGCCCACCCACAGCGGCCCCTCGGGCCCTTCGGCGGCACTTGCCCCGGCCGGGGCCCCTTCGGCCCTTGCGCGTTATGCCCGCCTTGAGGATGTGGTCGCCCTGATCCGCGCGAACCGCGACATGCAGCTTCTGGTCGAGGTCGAGACGGGGCTGCGCCTCGTGCGCTACCAGCCCGGCCGGATCGAGTTCGAGCCCGCCCCGGGCGCCGCCCCGGATCTGGCGCAACGTCTTGGCACCCGGCTGCAGGCCTGGACGGGCGCGCGCTGGGCGGTCAGCGTGGTGGCCGAAGGTGGCCAGCCCACTATCGCCGATGCCCGCGACGCAAGCGAAACCGCCCTCAGGGCCGAAGCCGAGGCGCATCCGCTTGTCTTGGCGGTGATGGCCCATTTCCCCAAGGCCCGCATCACCGCGATCCGGACCGAGGCCGAGCAGGCCCGCGCGGCCGAGGCCGAGGCCCTGCCCGAAGTGCCCGACGAATGGGACCCGTTCGAGGAATGACCCGGCAGGCCCGAACGGGGGCCTCAGGCGAATTGTTCGCGGATCAGCCGCTCTTCAAGGCCGTGGCCCGGATCGAACAGGATACGATGGGTGATCGCGGGTTCGCTTCGGACCTCGACCCAGGCGACATGCCGGACCGACCGGGAATCGGCATCCGCCATGACCGGCCGCTTTTCGGGCTCCATCACCTCGAACCGGACGATGGCCGATGACGGCAGGATCGCGCCCCGCCAGCGGCGGGGGCGAAAGGGCGCGATCGCGGTCAGCGCCAGCACCCCCGAACCGATCGGCAGGATCGGACCGTGGGCGGAATAATTGTAGGCCGTCGACCCCGCCGGCGTCGCGACCAGCGCGCCGTCGCAGACCAGATCCTCCATCCGCAGCCGGCCGTCGACATGGATCCGCAGCCGCGCGGCCTGGGGGCCCATCCGCAGAAGGCTGACCTCGTTGATCGCCAGCCCCTCCTGCACGTCGCCGCCGACCGTCCCGGCCCGCATCGCAAGCGGATGGATCAGCGCCGTTTCGGCCGCGGCCAGCCGTTCGGGCAGGTCGTCGGCCTCGAAGGTGTTCATCAGAAATCCGACCGTGCCCCGGTTCATCCCGTAGACCGGCGTGCCCCGGCGTTCGGTCGCATGCAGCGTCTGCAGCATGAACCCGTCCCCGCCCAGCGCCACGACGACATCCGCCGCCTCGATCGCCACTTCGCCGTGACGTTGGCGCAGCAGCTGCGCTGCCTCTTGCGCAAGGGGCGAGTCGCTGGCGGCAATGGCGATGCGCAGGCCCGGCATGGAGCAATTCCCCTCAGAGAGCCGCAGTTGTCGGGCAGCGTCCCGCGAATGGCAAGCCACGGCCGCACCGAGGCGCGGGGGAATCTGCATTTGTCCCTTTGTTGATACGCTTTGCCGCGCTATGTAGCTCCATCACCCAGATTACCAGACCCATCGAAGGCTCAAACATTCCAGGCCCGACTCACCTGAGGCCCGAGACATCAGAGGATTTTGCCCATGAACGCGCCGACCCGCGACTCCGGCTTTTTCACCGAAACGCTCGCTTCGCGCGACCCGGCGATCCATGACGCCATCCGCAAGGAGCTGCACCGCCAGCAGACCGAGATCGAGCTGATCGCCTCGGAGAACATCGTCTCCTCCGCCGTGATGGAGGCGCAGGGCGGCGTGATGACGAACAAATATGCCGAAGGCTATCCGGGCAAGCGCTATTACGGCGGCTGCCAGTTCGTCGACATCGCCGAGAACCTTGCCATCGAACGCGCCCGCGAGCTGTTCGGTTGCGGTTTCGTCAACGTCCAGCCCAATTCCGGCAGCCAGGCCAACCAGGGCGTCTTCACCGCGCTTCTGCAGCCCGGCGACACGATCCTGGGGATGAGCCTCGATGCCGGCGGCCACCTGACGCATGGGGCCAAGCCAAACCAGTCGGGCAAGTGGTTCAACGCGGTGCAATACGGCGTGCGCCAGCAAGACAGCCTGATCGACTATGACCAGATCGCGGCGCTGGCGGCTGAACACCTGCCCAAGATGATCATCGCCGGCGGCTCGGCCATTCCCCGCATCATCGACTTTGCCAGGATGCGCGAGATTGCGGACAGCATCGGCGCATGGCTTCTTGTCGATATGGCCCATTTCGCGGGGCTGGTGGCGGCGGGCCTTTACCCCTCGCCCTTCCCGCATGCGCATGTGGCCACCACCACCACGCACAAGACGCTGCGCGGCCCGCGCGGCGGCATGATCCTGACCGATGACGAGGCGATCGCCAAGAAGGTGAATTCGGCCATCTTCCCCGGCATCCAGGGCGGGCCGCTCATGCATGTGATCGCCGCCAAGGCCGTGGCCTTCGGCGAGGCGCTCCGTCCCGAGTTCAAGACCTATCAGGCGCAGGTCATCAAGAACGCACAGGCGCTGGCGGACGAGTTGATGAAGGGCGGGCTGGATATCGTGACCGGCGGCACCGACACGCATGTCATGCTGGTGGACCTGCGCCCCAAGGGCGTGAAGGGCAATGCCACCGAGAAGGCGCTGGAGCGCGCGCATATCACCTGCAACAAGAACGGCATCCCCTTTGATCCCGAAAAGCCCACCGTGACCTCGGGCATCCGGCTGGGATCGCCTGCGGCCACCACACGTGGGTTCTCGGAAGAGGAGTTCCGCCAGATCGGCCGCTGGATCGTCGAAGTGACAGACGGCCTTGCCGCCCATGGCGAAGAGGGCAACGGTGCCGTCGAGGACAAGGTCCGGGCCGACGTCGAGGCGCTCTGCGCCCGCTTCCCGATCTACCCGGGCCTCTGAGGCTTTCGCAAGGCGCTGCCCCGCCCCCCCCCGCAGGTGCGGGTCGGGGCGGCCACTGACCGGGGGGCAAGGTCCGGCCTGTCGGACGCTGGCACCTGCATGGTGACAGGCGGGGATGGGTCGGCCGATGTCATCGCCAGATATTCGATCATGCGCTGCGCAAGCTGTGCGACCTGCGGCTCGGCCAGGATGCCCAGATGGTCGCCGGGCGTGCCGATCATGTCGATCCGGCCGCCGGCCACCGTGGACCAGCCCAGAAACCCCTCAAGCGCCTCGGGCGATGCCTCGTCGGCGCCGGTCGACCGGATGACGCAGATCGGACCGTCATGCGGGTGCATGTCATGGCCTTCGATCCGCAGTTCGAGTGCGGCCTGATGCGTGGTGGAGGTGACGGCCGACAAGACCTGCCGCCCGCCACGGCCAAACCTGCGCAGCCGGCGCTTTTCAAGGCGAAAGCCGAGCTCCTGCCGAAAGAGACCGATCCGCCCCCGCAGCACGCTTGGCATGTTTGTCAGCGCGGCGCGAACATAGTGGCGGGCACCCTTTGTGCCCTGCGCCCGTCGTCGTGCCCGGCCGGGCCCCGTCGCATCCAGCAGGAACAGCGCCCGCACCTCGCGCCCTGCGGCGTGCAACTGGCGTGCCAGCTCGAAGGCGACCCAGGCCCCCTGCGACACGCCCGCCAGCACCACCGGCCCGGTGGGGGTGTGCGCCATGATGTTGCGGGCATACACCTCGGCCAGCCTCTCGAGGCTCTCAGGCGCGTTCGGGTCAAGCAGGTCCATCGTCAGCCCCAGGACGGGCTGGTCGGGGCCAAGCCTGTCCGCCAGCGGCCGGAAGAAACCGGCATTCGGCCCAAGGATATGGACCGCGAAAAGCGGCGGCAGGTGGCCGCCGGTCCGGATCGGGACAAGGCAGTTCAAGGCCTCTGCCGCGCGCCGGGCGGTGATGCAGGCGGCAAGGCCCGCAGGGGTTGGCCGGTCATAGAGATCGGCCAGCGACAGGCGCAGCCCGAAGCGCTGTTCGATCCGGCTCATCAACCGGATCGAAAGAAGCGAATGCCCCCCGAGATCGAAGAACGACTCGGTCGCGCCCACATCCGGACGATCAAGCAGCGCCGCAAAGATCTTGGCCATCGTCCGGGTGGCTGCGCTGGTGGCGTGGTCGGCGGCTGCATCATCGGCCGGTGCGGCATGCTGCTCAGGCACCGATGACAGGGCGGGCCGTGGCAGGCGGGACGTGTCGATCTTGCCGTTGCGCGTCTGGGGGAAGGTCTCGACCGGGATCAGCACCGGCATCATGTCGGAGGCAAGGGTCGCCCCGAGCGCCTGTTCCAGCCCGTCCCTGTCGGGCATGGCCGCACCGGGTGCAAGCCTGACCCAGGCCAGAAGGCGGGGATCTGCGCCCTCGGCCCCGTCCAGCGCGACGACGGCCCGGTCGATGGCAGGCAGCCCCTCGAGTGCGGCCTCGATCGCGGCCGGTTCGATCCGGTGTCCGCGCAGCTTCGTCTGCCGGTCGATCCGCCCCCGCCAGCACAGCACCCCGTCCGCCCGCCAGAGCGCAAGATCGCCCGTCCGGTACAGTCGCGCGGCGGGATCGGGGCTGAAGGGATCAGGCCGGAAGGCAGCCTCGGTCAGGTCGGGCCGGCCAGGATAGCCAAGGGTGACCGCAGGCCCCCCGATCCAGAGGTCCCCCGTCGCCCCCAGCGGCGCAGGCGATCCGTCGGGGCAAAGGATATGGGTCCGGGCATGGCCCGCCGGGCGGCCGATCGGCACATCCTCGCCGTCGAACGGGTCGCGGTCCGGGTCGTAGAGCGTGGCGGTGATCGTCGTCTCGGTCGGGCCATAGCCGTTCATCCACTGCACCCCACCGACGCGCGCGCGCCAGCGTGCCAGCGTCGGGGCCGAGACCTTTTCGCCCCCCGCCACGACCAGCCTGAGCGTAGGCGGAAGGCTGCCCGAGGCTTCGTCCAGGTGATCGGTCAGGACATGCCAGAAGGCGGTGGGAAGGTTCGCGACGGTGATCCGCTCAGCGGCAAGTCCGTCGACGAAGGCGGGGATCGAGCGGACCGTCTCGTCATCGCGCAGGACAAGGCAGGCGCCGGCCAGAAGCGTGGGCAGGATCTCTTCGATCGAGATGTCAAAGCCAAGGCTGGTGAACTGCAGGACCCGGTCCTCGGGTCCAAGCGCGAAGGCCACGGTGAACGCCGCCGCGTGATGCGACAGGCAGGATTGCGCGACGGCCACGGCCTTGGGCAGGCCGGTCGATCCCGATGTGTGGATGACACAGGCCGTCCGCCCGGGATCATGCGGCCCGCGCGGCAGGCGGGTCGTCCCGCCGGTCGGCGCGGCGCTTCCGTCGGGGTGGATCAAGGCCCATCTGCCCGGGCCGATGGCGGCGGCAAGCCCCGGCCGGGCAATGACGGCCCCGGCCCCGGCCCGTTCGATCATGCCGCGCAACGCCTCGGGCGGCAGGCCCGCGTCGAAGGGCATGAAGGCGGCCTCGGCCTTCAGCACCGCCAGGAGGGCGATGACATGGTCGGCGCCGCGCGGCAGCGCCAGCGCGACAAGCCCGCCCGGCCCGATCCCGGCGGCCGAAAGCCGCCCGGCCAGCGCATCGGCGGCACGGTCCAGCGCGGCGTAGGTGATCGCCGCCCCCGAGCCTGTCCCCGGGCGCATCATCGCAACGGCCGGCGCGGTGGGCCGTGCCGCCGCCATCGCCTCGAACCGGTCGATCAAGGCGATGTTGCCGGTCCTGGCGGGGGTGGGGCGCTCTGGCCGGGCATGGGCGTCCAGCCTGTCCCGCTCGTTCTGTCCCAGCATGTCGATCTCCGACAGGGACGCTTCGGCGGCCGTCCGTGTCAGGCTGCGCAGCGTCCCGAGCAGATAGTCCGCGATCCGCATGGCGCCCGCGTGCGACAGTCGAACGGGATCGTGTTCGAGGCGGATCGCAAGCGAGGGGTCGTCGTGGAAGGCGATGATGACGGGTGTGGCCATCTCGCCGACCTCGGTCACGCGGCGGGCGGGGCCGGGCCAGCGGCGTGCGGCCAGCGAGTCGCGGTCGAACATGACCAGGGTGTCGAACAGCGCACTGCCCGGGGGCAGGTCACAGTTGCGCGCGATCTCGGCAAGCGGGACGTGCTCGTGCGGATGCAGCGCGAGGGTCTGTTCCCGCGCTTCGGTCACCAGCTGGCCAAGCGTCTTGTCCGGGGTCAGGTGCAGGCGATAGGGCAGGGTGTTGATGAAGCAGCCGATGCTGCGGGCGGCCCCGGTGCGCAGGTGGCGGCCCCGGCGCGTCAGCCCGAAGACCGCCTCGTCCCGGCCCGAGCAGCGGGCCAGCACGATGCCCCATGCCGTCTGGCAGAGTGTCGCGGTGGTCGCGCCAAGCGCGGCGGCGCGGGCGCGCAGCGCTTCGCTTTCGTCAGGCGGGAGCAGGCGTTCGACGACCATCCGCCTGGGTGCGTTGGGGCAGGACTGCTCGGTCCCGAAGACGGGGTCCAGCGCATTGGGCCGGTCGAACCCCTCGAGAAGCCGGGTGAAATGCGCAAGACCCTGGGTCAGGTCCTGGCTGGCGACGGCATGGCAGTGATCGGCGAAGGGCAGGGCCGGTTGCGGAATGGGCGGTGGGTGCCCGAAGCAATGGGCATCGTAGAGGGACAATAGGTCTTCGGTCAGGATGCGGAACGACGTGCCGTCCAGAAGCGCGTGGTGGAATGTCCAGACCAAGACTGCGCGCGCCGGGCCCAGCCGGATCAGGCGCACCCGCCAGGCCGGGGCCTGTTCGAACTTGATCCCGCGCTGCCGGTCGGCGCGCAGCCATTCATCCAGCCGCGGGGCGAACCAGTCGTCGGTCGGGTCGGCGGGGGCATGTGCCTGCCAGTCGTCCTCGCCCAGCTGCAGGCAGACCGATGGCGCGACCGTCTGGCAAGGACCATCGGCGCCGAAAGGATCCATCGACAACCGCAGCGTCTCGTGCCGGGCGGCAAGATCGGACCAGGCCGCAAACAGCGCTGCGGGGTCGATCACCTCGTCCTCGAACCGGATGACGATCTGGATCACGTTCAGGCCGGGACGGCCGGACAGGTTGCTCTCGACCAGCAGGCCAAGTTGCTGCGGCGTCAGCGGGGAATGCTGGCCTGTGATCTGCGCCATCCGACAGCCAATCTCTCACTGCCGGTTCCGGGCGGTCGATTCTCCAACGGTTCCGGCTTCACACCAATCGGACGCATCGCGTCCACATCACAACAAGCAATCGTCTAGTTCAAAAAATCGGGCAGGAATTCGACCTCCCCGAGGATTATTCTGGCGAAGGTCATGGCATGGCGCAAGAACGGCCAGCCTTTCGGGCCGGCCGTCCGATCCTTGTGCCTGGAAAACGGGCTCAGCCCTGCCTGATGTCGGCGGGCAGAAGCGCCTCGGGCAGGTTCTGGTAGGACACTGGGCGAAGCCAGCGGCGGATCGCCATGGTGCCGACCGAGGTCGCGCCGAAATTGGTCGAGGCCGGGTAGGGCCCGCCATGGACCATCGCGTCGCAAACCTCGACCCCGGTGGGAAAGCCGTTCGCCAGCACCCGTCCCGCCTTGCGCTCGAGCACGGGCATGAGGCGCTGCCCCAGCGCATGGTCGGCCTCGTCCAGATGCAGGGTGGCGGTCAGCTGGCCCTGAAGGCTGCGGGCCATCTCCTCGATCTGGCCCTCGTCCCTGACCCGCACGATCAGGCCAAGCGGCCCGAAGACCTCTTCCGCCAGCACATGATCGGCCAGCCAGTCATCGCCCGAGACCTCGAACAGATAGGGGGTCGCGTTGCGCAGGTCGCAGACCGAGGTCAGCAGCGCCTGCACGCCCGTCGCCGCCGCCACCCTGTCGCGCCCGTCGCGATAGGCCTGGGCGATGCCGTCGGTCAGCATGGTCTGCGCGTCCATCGGTTCGAGCGCGGCCTTGGCCGCCGTGGCAAAGGCGTCCGCATCGGGCCCGTCGATCATGACGGCGATCCCGGGATTGGTGCAGAACTGCCCCGCCCCCATGGTCAGCGACCCGGCCCATCCCTGCGCAATCGCCTCGCCCCGTGCGGCCAGCGCCGCGGGCAGCAAGAACATCGGGTTGACCGAGCCCAGCTCGCCGAAGAAGGGGATCGGGTCGGGGCGGGCGGTGCAAAGGTCGAATAGCGCCCGGCCCCCGGCGAGCGAGCCTGTAAAGCCCACCGCCCGGATCAGCGGATGCCTGACGAGCGCCTCGCCCACGTCGCGCCGCCCGCCCTGGATCAGCGAAAAGACGCCGGGATGCAGGCCAAGTGCGGTGATGGCGGTGGAGATGGCCTGGGCCACGATCTCGGCCGTGCCGGGATGGGCGGAATGGCCCTTCACGACCACCGGGCAGCCCGCCGCAAGCGCCGAGGCCGTATCGCCCCCCGCCGTCGAGAAGGCGAGCGGAAAGTTCGACGCACCAAAGACGGCAACGGGGCCGATCGGGCGCTGGATCATGCGGATGTCGGGCCGGGGCAGCGGCTTGCGGTCGGGCAGGGCCGCGTCATGGCGGCGGTCAAGGTAATCGCCCTTGCGGATATGATCCGCAAACAGGCGCAACTGCCCGGTGGTGCGGCCCCGTTCGCCTTCGAGGCGCGCGGTGGGCAGGCCGGTTTCCTCGGTCCCGATGGCGGTGATCTCGGTCCCCCGCGCCTCGATCTCGTCGGCGATCCGCTCGAGGAAGAGGGCGCGTTCCTCGCGCGTCAGGGCGGAATAGGACCAGAAGGCCTCTTCCGCCGCGCGCACGGCAGCATCGACATGGGCCGGCGTCCCGACCGAGAAATCGCGCGCCTCGCCATGGGCGGGCGAGGTGCGGAAGGTCGTTTCTCCGGCGACCCAGTCCCCGGCGATCAGATGGTGTCCGGTCAGCATGGTGTTCTCCCTTCGCTCAGAACCGCTGCGGCGCGGCGGGCTTGTTCTGCACGATGGCTTCGATCGCGTCCATCACATCCGGTGTCAGCTTCGCCCGCACCTCGAGCGCGGCAAGGTTGTCGGTCAGCTGCTCGACGCGGCTTGCCCCAAGGATGACGGTCGAGACATTGGAGTTCGCAAGGCACCACAGAAGCGCCATGTGATGGATCGGCAGGCCGGCCCCATCGGCCACCTTGGCAAGCTGCTTCACCTTTTCGATGCGGTCGCGACCCTCGGCCGACTCGATCATCTCGCGCAGCCACTCATACCCCGGCAGGGCGGCACGGCTGTCGTCGGGCAGGCCGTCGTTGTACTTGCCCGTCAGAAGGCCCGAGGCCAGTGGCGACCAGATCGTCGTGCCAAGGCCCACCGTGCCGTAAAGCGGGGCATAGTCACCCTCGACCTTGGCACGTTCGAAGATGGAATACTGCGGCTGCTCCATCGTGGGCGGCGTCAGGCCCCATTCGCGCGCGGCGCGATGCGCCTCGGTGATCTGCTGGGCGTTCCATTCCGAGGTGCCCCAGTACAGGACCTTGCCCTGCTGGATCAGGTCATGCATCGCGCGGACCGTTTCCTCGATCGGGGTGTCGATATCGGGGCGGTGGCAGAAATAGAGGTCGAGGTAATCGACCTGCAGCCGCCGAAGCGCCGCATGACAGGCATCGGTCACATGCTTGCGGCTCAGGCCGCGCTGGGTGGGCTTGTCGCCGCCCCAGAAGACCTTGGACGACACGATGTAGGTATCGCGCCCCCAGCCCAACTGCCTGAGGGCTTCGCCCATCACGATTTCCGAATTTCCGGCCTCGTAACCTTCGGCTTTGTCGAAGAAATTCACGCCCGCGTCATAGGCGGCGGCCATCATCCCGGCTGCGGCGGACGTATCCACCTGCTTGGCGAAGGTGACCCAGGATCCCAGCGAGAATTCGCTGACTTTCAGTCCCGATTTTCCAAGACGACGATATTCCATGGCGCTCCCCTGCATGGTTTCAGGCGGGCCTGACACGTCGGCGCCGGAGCCATGCTGGCGCCTCGCCGGGAAAGGTTCCGCATGTTCGTGATGTTGGCGTCCCTTGGGCCACAGCGGGACAGGCTTGTCAAACGGAAGAGGGGTTGGCAGGTCGCCGTGCCGTCGATCAGCCGTCATTCGCACTGACGGCCACCCAATTTACCGCCACCTAATTTGCAGTAACCGAATTTAACAATTTGGAAACTTCTGCCGCTTATGCTTCCATCTCCCGGAATGTCGCACCAGCGGCACTG
This sequence comes from Rubellimicrobium sp., assembly GCA_020832515.1. Taxonomy (GTDB): domain Bacteria; phylum Pseudomonadota; class Alphaproteobacteria; order Rhodobacterales; family Rhodobacteraceae; genus JAFIEN01. The sequence continues at coordinate 11,043 of JAFIEN010000057.1, forward strand.
ACCATGTCCGATCCCGGAGGCATGTGATGAAACGGCAAGGGCCATGCGATGATCACCTGTCGGTCACATTCCTGCCGAATTGTGACGGAAGTTTCGGGTATCCCGTGCGCGAGGCCGGGTTGCTGAGCGGAAGGACCTTGCCGATGCTGATTGTGGTTCTGGGAAGCATTTTGGGATTTATCGGTGGTGTGGTGGCCTTTGCCGTGCATGACGTGTCGTTCCTGACGGCCATTGGCATCTGGATCGCCTCGGGCCCCATATCTGCACTTCTGGCGGTGGTCATGGCCATGGTGCCCCGGCCGCGCGCCGATTCGCCACTTCGCAAGCGGATCGACACCGACACCGATCTTGCGGAAACCGCCTGACTCCTGTCGTCGGCAAGATGCCTGCCCCGGCGCCGCCAGGGCCGTGATCGTGTAACGCGGGCTTGCCTATCTTGCCGGTATAAGTCATACTGATTTGGCTTGCGTTACTCTGTCTCGACTTGCTGTTCTCCTTCACCGGCTGCAGTTCATCGAATCGACACTGACACAGCCGGGCTGCCGCAACTGGGCGGGCAGCGCATTGCAAGGAGACACGAGATGGCCACTGGCACCGTGAAATGGTTTAATTCTACCAAAGGCTTCGGCTTCATCGCGCCCGATGGCGGGCGCAAGGACGTTTTCGTCCACATCTCGGCCGTCGAGCGGTCGGGGCTGACCGGCCTGAGGGACGACCAGAAGGTGACGTTTGATGTCGAGACCGGCCGCGATGGCCGCGAGTCGGCGATCAACCTTCAACTCGCCTGACGACAGACGGGTGGCTGGCCTTGGTCAGCCGCCCAACCCGCCGGCGTCGCGCATCGAACTCTGACGTTCACGGCAGCGTGCAGGCGGGGCTTGAATTTTGTCGCCGAAAAGCGTAATCTGTCGGGGCGACGTTACACCTATCGACCACTGTCTCCTAACGGCCTCAGTCCTTCGATCTTTCGTGACAGAGCCGAGCCGCTGCATGGTGCGAGCGGAGAATTCAGGAGAATCACGATGGCCACCGGCACCGTGAAATGGTTCAATACGACAAAAGGCTACGGCTTCATCGCGCCCGATGGCGGATCGAAGGATGTGTTCGTGCACATTTCGGCCGTGGAACGCTCGGGCCTGACCGGCCTCAAGGACAACCAGAAGGTCACGTTCGACATCGAATCCGGCCGTGACGGCCGTGAATCGGCTGTGAATCTGCAACTGGCCTGATCGCATTTCGACGACACACAGGGTGACGGCGGGCACGCTTATGGCTTGGCCCGTCGGATGTCGGTTGACGGCCCTGCTGGCCGCGCTTGTGCTGGCGGCCTGCGCGCCCGTTCCCACATCGACCGGGCTGATCGCGCCGCCCGATCCGGCGCGCGGCATCGCCTTGCGCCCCGACCCCCGTCCTCCGGCGCCCGATCAACTTGCCCTGGCGAAACATATCCTGTCGGATCTTCAGCTGCGGTCATTCCGGCAGAACCGCGAATTCTGCGGCTACATCGCGACCGACGACGAAGGCCGCCTGTTTCCGCTGCCGGTCAATGCCGGCTTCGAGGCCGCCTGCCCCCTTCCGCGCATCCCCCGCGGCACCTCTGTCGTCGCCTCGTTCCACACGCATGGCACCTACAGTCCGCTTTACCAGTCGGAGTTTCCGACCGTGCAGGACATGCTGATCGACGCCGCAGCCGGGACCAACGGCTTCATCTCGACCCCGGGCGGACGGCTTTGGTATGTCGACAGCCGCGCGATGGTCGTGACCCAGATCTGCGGCCGGGCCTGCCTGCCGCAGGACCCCTTCTACGACCCCGATGACGACGGCGACGTGCGCCTGTCCTACACATTCGAGGAATTGGTCGAGCGTGAACGCGAAAGCCAACGTCGCGCGATCAGTCGAGCGAGCGCAGCCAGTCGCTGATCTCGGGGCCCATGGCCGCGACGATCCTTGCCACGCCCTCGCGGTTGGGATGGATGCCGTCGGGCTGCATGTAGGTGGCAAGCGCGGCACTCAGATCGCCATCGGCGGCAAGCGGCCCAAGGAAACTGGGAAAGAGGCGCGTGCCGAATTCCTGCGCCAGATCGGGATACATGCTGTTGAAGGCCTGCTGGAAGGCGGCCCCGTAATTGCCCGAGGCTTCGATCCCCACGAGGAAGACCGGCACATCCGCCTCGGCCGCCGCCACAAGGATGCCGCGCAGATTGGCGCGTGACACGGACGGGTCGATGCCGCGCAGGAAATCGTTGCCGCCCAGCGCCACGATCATCGCGTCGACTTCCGGCCCAAGCGTCCAGCCGACCCGCGCCAGCCCCCCCGCCGTGGTATCGCCCGAGACGCCCGCGTTGATCACGGTCACCGCAAGCGCCTGATCATCCAGAAAGCGTTGCAGCTGCGGCACGAAGCCGTCGTCGGGCGGCAGGCCGAAGCCTTGCGTCAGGCTGTCGCCCAGGGCGGCGACTGTGACGGGGTCCGCAAGCACCACGCTGCCCAGGGAAATGAAACCGACCGCGGCCAGGTTGCGTATTCCCTTGCAAGCGCCATATGCCCAATGATCCCACACACCCAAGGCCCCCCTCATGAACGCACCCGTCATTTCGCTGAAAGATGCCAGCCTGTCGCTGATGGGCAATGCCGGGATGGTCGACATCCTCCATGCCGTCACGCTGGACGTGGCGGATGGCGAAACGCTCGCGCTGGTGGGGCCGAGTGGGTCGGGCAAGTCCTCTCTCCTCATGCTGATGGGCGGGCTGGAGCAGGCCAGTTCGGGCAAGGTCACGGCGCTGGGCCATGACCTGACCGCGATGGACGAGGACCAGCTGGCCCGGTTTCGCCGTGACAATATGGGGGTGGTGTTCCAGTCCTTCCACCTTATCCCGACAATGACCGCGATTGAAAACGTCGCCACCCCGCTTGAGCTGGCGGGCGCCCGCGATGCATTCGACCGCGCCCGAGCCGAACTTGAGGCGGTTGGTCTTGGGGCGCGGGCCGATCATTACCCCAGCCAGATGTCGGGGGGCGAACAACAGCGCGTGGCCCTGGCCCGCGCCTCGGCCCCGCGGCCGCGGATCCTTCTGGCGGACGAGCCGACGGGCAATCTTGATGCGACCAACGGGCAGGCGATCATGGACATGCTCTTCGATCTGCGCGACCGACACGGCGCGACGCTGAGCATGGTCACCCATGCGCTCGAACTTGCCGCGCGCTGCAGCCGCATCGTCCGGCTGCGCGACGGACGGCTCGAGGCCGAGGCAAAGGCGGATCCAGGGTCCGGTGCCACAACGGCGGCAACCGCGCCGCGGGCCGCGGAATGAGCCTCAGGATTGCCAGCCGCTTTGCCGCGCGCGAATTGCGCGGGGGACTGCGGGGATTTCGCATCTTTCTTGCCTGTCTTGCGCTGGGCGTGGCCGCGATTGCGGCCGTGGGCCTTGTCCGCGCCTCGATCCAGGCGGGGCTTGAGCGCGAGGGGGCGGTGCTTCTGGGCGGCGATGCCGAGGTCGAGTTCACCTATCGCTTCGCCCGCGACGCCGAACTGGCCTGGATGGAGGGCATCGCCGAGCGGATCTCCGGGACGGTGGATTTCCGCTCGATGATGGTCGTGGGCCAGGGCGAGGCCGCCGAACGCGGGCTGACCCAGGTCCGGGCGGTGGATGCCCTTTACCCGCTTCTGGGCGGGGTCGTGCTGGATCCGCCCCTGACGATCACCGAGGCGCTGGCCGGGTCGGACGGCCTGCCCGGTGCCGTGACCGAACGGATCCTTGCCGACCGGATGGGGCTGCAACCCGGCGACATCTTCCGGCTGGGAGAGCAGGATTTCGTCCTGTCGGCGGTGCTGGTGCGCTATCCCGACAATGCCTCGGGCGGGTTCGGGCTTGGGCCACGGACCATCGTCCTGACCGAGGATCTGGCGAATTCGGGCCTGATCGCCGAAGGCACGCTCTTTTCCACCATGTACCGGCTGGACCTGCCCGCCGATGCCGATCTGGACGCCCTGCAGGCCGAGGCCCGCGACCTCTGGCGCGAAACCGGCCTGCGCTGGCGGGACCGGCGGCAGGGGGCCGAGGGGACGGCGCAGGTCGTGGATCGTCTGGGGTCTTTCCTTGTGCTGATCGGGCTGTCGGGGCTGGCCGTGGGCGGCGTGGGCATTTCGGCGGCGGTGCGGTCCTACCTTGCGGGCAAGACCGGCGTGATCGCGACGCTGCGCACGCTGGGCGCCACACGGTCGACGATCTTTCTGACCTATTTCCTGCAGATCGGCGTGCTGACCGTTCTGGGGATCGTGATCGGCCTTGTGCTGGGTGCGCTGATCCCGCTGGCCCTTGCGCCGATCCTCGAGGCGCGGTTGCCGATCCCGGCGGCGTTCGGCCTTTATCCCATGCCGCTGATCGAGGCGGCGCTCTACGGCCTTCTGGCGGCGCTGATCTTCACCCTCTGGCCGCTGGCCCGGACCGAGGATATCCGCGCAGCAACCCTGTTCCGCGATGCCTTTGCCGGGGGGCGGATGCTTCCGCGCTGGTATTGGGTGGGGCTGACGGCGGTGCTGGTGGGGGCGCTGGTCGGGGCGGCGGTGCTGTTTTCCGGCACGGTCGCTCTCACGCTCTGGACGGCGGGGTGCATCGCCGGGGCGCTCTTGATGCTGGCGCTGTCTGCAGTGGTCGCGGCCTGGGTGGCGCGGCGGCTCAAGGGCCGCGCGCGCGGGCGGCCGGCGTTGCGGCTGGCGCTTGGTTCCATCGGAATGCGCGGGGGCGAGACGACGTCGGTCGTTCTGTCGCTGGGGCTTGGGCTTGCGGTGCTTTCGGCGGTGGGCCAGATCGACGGCAACCTGCAGCGCGCCATCAAGGGCGACCTGCCCGAGATCGCGCCAAGCTATTTCTTCGTCGACATCCAGCCTGACCAGATCGACAGTTTCCGCGCCCGGCTGGAAGGTGATCCGCAGGTGTCGAATGTCGAAAGCGCGCCGATGCTGCGCGGCATCATCACCCGCATCAACGGCCAGAACGCCGAGGAATTCGCGGATGGCCACTGGGTCACGCGCGGGGACCGCGGCATCACCTATTCGGTCGAGCCGCCGGCCGGCACCACGATCACCGAAGGCGACTGGTGGCCTGCGGATTACGCTGGCCCCCCGCTGGTCAGCTTTTCCGCCGACGAAGGGGGCGAGATCGGCCTGTCGATCGGCGACAGGCTGACTGTGAACATCCTTGGCCGCGATATCGAGGCGACGGTTGCGAATTTCCGCGAGGTGAATTTTCAGACCGCAGGCATCGGCTTTGTCATGTCGATGAACCCGGCGGCACTGGCCGGCGCGCCGCACAGCCACATCGCCACCGTCTATGCCGAGGAGGCGGCCGAGGCGCGGATCCTGCGGGAACTGGCAAGCGCCTATCCCAACATCACCGCGATCCGCATCCGCGATGCGATCGAACAGGTGGCCCAGGTCATCGGCGGCGGCGCGGCCGCGGCCCGTTACGGGGCGGCAGCGACGCTGGTGACCGGGTTTCTGGTTCTGATCGGCGCGGCCGCAGCGGGCGAGCGGGCGCGGACCTACGAGGCGGCCGTGCTCAAGACGCTGGGGGCCACGCGGGGGCGCATCCTTCTTTCATTCGGGCTGCGCTCGGCGCTTCTGGGGGGGGCGGCGGGTCTT